>CAZMRG010000037.1:19743-25170 GCA_964568655.1 uncultured Ignavibacteriales bacterium
GCGCCTTTATCAAAAGCGTCGTTAATATATTTGTTGCCGTCGCTTTTAAATCCTCTGATCGCAAAAAACACATCTCCGCTTTCAACCAGCTTTGAGTTATAGCAAAGCTTGTTGATCTCAAAATCAAAAAGCTGTTCAGTAATCAAGTTCAATTCGGCGTTTTTTTCAATCATTTCGGAGAATTTCATTTCATTAATTTGTATTCTCGCAGTTAACCGTAATTAACTGGTTCTTGTTCAGCTGCGCACCGGGTTCAGGTTTTTGGCTTAGGACCTTTCCCGTTCCGTTTATCTTAAACTCAAATCCCAAAGATGAGATCACATTAATGCATTTTCTGATACTCATTCCTTTAATATCCGGCATTACAACGTCAGATTCCTTTATAGATTTTCCGGTTTCGTGCTGGTTATTTGTAACAAGCTTTATCTTTTTGCCTGCGTCGCTTTCGTTAACCACCTGCTGGTCTATAACGTATGCGTTTTTCTTCGGACCCTCTATTTCGTATTCGACATTCTTATCTTTGAGTATTCTAACGGCGTCGCTAATTTCAAAATTAATCAGGTTCAGCTCGTCTGTCGTTTTCTTTTCATCAGGCTGCTGGTTATAATTTGTCATGCTTATATTGGCGCCCCCCTCAAGCTCGGGATGCGAATATTCATGAGAGCCTGTCAGCGTAATTATCCGCTCTGCAATCTTTTTGAATATCGGCGCGGAAACCGCCCCTCCGTAATAGCTTCCTGACCTTGGCGCATCGAGTATAACCGAGACAATTATCTGCGGGTCATCCGCAGGGAAAAATCCGATAAATGATGCATTGTAATTCTGTTTTGAATACTGGCCGTTAACAAGCTTCTGAGATGTTCCGGTTTTGCCTGCAACCTTCATTCCGTCTATCTTCGCCGCTGTGCCCGTGCCGCGCTCTACTACTCCAACCAGCAATTCAGTTAAAGTTTTAGCGGTTGTGTTTGAAATAACATTCCTGATAATCTCCGGCTGGTATTCTCTTATAAGCGTCCCATCGGGCGCCATTTCTTTTTTGATAATGTAGGGCTGCATCAAAACGCCGTCATTGGCAACGCATGCATAGGCGTTTGTCATTTGCAGCGCCGTTACAAGAACTTCATAACCGATTGAATTAAATCTCAGCGATACAGGCGAATACTCAACGGGACGTTTCAAAATCCCCTTTACTTCGCCGGGCAGATCGATCCCGGTTGAAATGCCGAAGCCAAAATCTCTTGCGTACTTGTAAAATCTTTCCGGCCCAAGCTTTACGGCAACCTGTGAAACGCCAATGTTGCTGGATTGCTCTATCACCTGCTGGAAAGTCAAACTTGAAAACTTATGATCGTCTCTCAGTTTTATTCCGTCAACATCGTACTCACCCCCGTAAGTTTGAATAATGCTGTTCCTGTCTTCTATCTTCTCCTGCAGCGAAGCCGCAGCCGTCACAACTTTAAATGTTGAGCCCGGTTCATATAGGTCGGTTATCATCGAAAGCTTTCCAAAATTCTCGACGCCTTCTGTGTTTCCAACTGATGCCATACCCAAAATCTCGCCCGTCTTAACAGACATTACAATGCACTTCCCGCCATCGGCGTTGTTTGCCAAAACCCCTGCCGCAAGCTCTTCTTCAATAACCTTCTGAATGTTCATATCCAGCGTCAGAACGTAGTTATCGCCGTTAACGGGTTCGCTTCTTGGATATTCAACCGCGGGGCGCTTTCTGCCAAGGCCGTCTTTCTGCATCACAACAAAACCGTCTTTGCCTCCAAGCATCTCGTTGCACTCAAGTTCGATCCCGGTTACGCCGTTGTCGTCAATATCGGTGTGCCCTATTATCTGCGAAGCGAGATTATCATAATTATATTCGCGGTAAGATTCGTTTATTTTTATTACGCCTGAAAGATTAAGGTCCTTCAGCTTGGGTTCAAGCTCAGCGCCCACTCTTCTTTCAAGCCACACAAAAGAAGTATTCTTCGAGTTGAGCTTATCCATGTAGTAATCTTTATCCTTATTGAATACGCCGGCAAACAGGCTTGCAACAGAATCTTTGTTATCTATCATATTCGGATCGGCGGCAAATGAATAACGCGTGACGTTTGAAACAAGCGCGTTCATCTTCCTGTCAAATATTATTCCGCGGGCAGGCTTAAGCGATATTCTGCTTTCATACTGTTTCTTTGCGGCAAGGCGGTACTTTGAACCGTTAACAATCTGGATATCGAAGAGTTTTATGTAGACGACTAAGAGCAGCAAACCGAATATTACCATGAAGAAACTTATCCTTCGGCTGATATTAGGCTGTTTTGTATTTTTTTTCCCTTCGTACATTTATTCGCCCATTCAGGTCATTGCTTTAAGTTTTCCAATTCCGACTTTCCAACAGTTATTTTTTTGGGCCTGTTGTTTGTGTAACTAAGTTTAAGCTTATCGACGGCAACAGGTTTGATATTTTCAAAATTCGAGAGGCGTTCAATTTCAGTCTGGAGGTTATTATTAATAGTGACAGTTTTGTTAATTTCATTCTGAGTGTCGTTTATCCCCAGCACAAGACTGTTCACCACTATTATATTATTAACAAAGAAGATGATAATGGCGGCTGCTAAAAATAAACCTATCAGGACATTGAACAATGAAATTTTTCTTTCTTTGTTTTTCCTCATATTTTTTGGGCCGCTCTTAATTTCCCGCTTCTGGATCTTACGTTCATGCCGATCTCTTCATCATTCGGCTCAACAGGTTTTTTTGTTATTACTTTCAGTTCCTGGCTTGACCTGAAAAAATTCTTTACTATCCTGTCTTCAAGCGAGTGGTACGATACCGCTACTATTCTGGCGCCCTGCTCAAGATTCCCGGCCGCATCAACAAGAGCTTTTTTAAGATTGTCCAGTTCGCCGTTTACTTCTATCCTTATCGCCTGGAACGTCTTTGAAAGATCTTTGTTCAGGAATCTCGGCGGAATCTTCTCTTTCAGCGTTTCAACAAGGTCAAAAGTAGTTTCAAATCTTTTTAGCTTCCTTGAGGCTACAATATCCCTGGTGATCTGCCTGCTATACTTAAGCTCGCCGTATTCTTTGAATATCCTGTGCAGCTCATCCTCGTCATAATCATTCAGCACGTCCGAAGCTTTTAGGCTCTGGCTCTTATCGGCCCGCATATCCAGCGCAGTATCTTTCTGGTAGCTGAACCCGTCCTCTTCGTTAAGCTGGTAGCTTGAAAGACCAAGGTCCATCACAACTCCGCTAACCTTATTAATAGAGCGGGAACTAATAATATCAGTTATCGCCGCAAAATTATCCTGAACGTAAATAATTCTTTCAGAAAAATCTTTTAAAAGAACTTTGCAATATTCAATTGAGTGAACGTCTCTATCTATTGCAATTACTTTAGTATCCGAAGAAGTTAACTCTAAAATTTTTTTTGTATAACCGCCGCCTCCAAGTGTGCAGTCAACATAAACTCTGGATAAGGTATTATCTTTATTGTTGAGCAGGTACTCTGTTGATTCGCTAAGCAATACCGGCTCATGGTAACGGGAGTCCATCCCCTTAAATCTACTCGGCTTGCGGAATATTTTTCAGCCCGCTCATTACTTTCTGCATGACATCTTCGTATGAATCCGAATTATCTTTCAGGTAATCAGCGTAAACAGTTGGATTCCATATTTCAATCCTTTCGAGCTGGCCAAGAAGCAAAACTTCTTTTTTAATATTTACCATTTGCAATAATTCCTGCGGTATGAGAAGCCTGTGCTGTGAATCTGCCGTTAACTCATCCGCGTAATAAAGCATCTGCCTTTTCATCGCTACTTCATCTTTTGTATAAGGGTTCACTTCGTTCAACGTTAACAAAACGTTTTGCCATTGGTATGAAGGAAACAGCCATATGCATTTATCCCTGCCAAGCGTAACGTTTAAAATACCGTTAGCTTCTGGCAGTATATGCTTGCGGAATTTGGAAGGAATAATTATTCTTCCTTTTTCATCAAGATTTATATTTGCGTGGCCCTGAAACATTAATTAATTTTTATCTATTTTTGTTGAGTGATTTCAGAAGGCTTTGGGTGGACCGATAAAGATAATCAAATTCCTCCACTTTCCTCCACTTTCCTCCACTACAAAAATACAACAATTTTGCGTAAAGTCAAGAAGAAAATGCGTGAATTTTCATTTTTTTTGGGGGCTACCGTGTTTGGGGGTTATGCTGTGGCGTAAAGTGGGTGAATTAGGATGAAACTAAACCTAAATGGAAGCGTTGAGTCAGAACAAAACGAGTGTTTCAATAGAGATTAAAGATCGAGCCGGTCGCTTTGAAGAAGAGAAATACGCCGAGGGCAATCAATATTATGCCGGCAGAAATATTAAGCACGCTCATTGTTGAGTGATTTATTCTTCGTCTGTTCACAATTATTAATTTCAAAAGCGTATAAAACCAAAGAGTGGTTCCGGCGAACGCGCCGACGGAAAAAAGAAATCCTCCCCAGAAGGCGCTGTTAATAATTCCGAATCCTTTTATGTATCCTACAAAAGCGATCCAAGAAGCAGGAAGCGTGATGGATGAAAGACAAAGCAGAATTCCCATTGTGAAAAGCCCAAAGTGATTTGACTTGCTCACCTGGTTAACTACCGGCACGTGATGCGATTTTGCAAAATCGCCCGCACGGGTATCCAGCTTGATAGCTTTCTGTTCTGCCGTTGTGATTTTTTCTGATTGGTATGACTGCATCTCTTCGTAACTGATCCTGGTCTTCATTATCCTGATGCCGTAAATAATAACTATGAAACAACCGGAGTAAGTAAGGATTATTTGAATAATATGAATATTCTCGCCGTAAAATTTTCCAACCGTTGAAGGAAGCAAAGAAATAATAAGAGTAATACCGCCAAATGCGACAAGCGCATAAACAAAATCCATAAAGGCCGCGCCAAGCGCAATGCTCATACCTTCTCTCACTTCCTGTTTAAATCCTTTGGATATAAGCGCAAAAGAAATTGGCCCGAGCGGCGGCACCGAAACTACGTATCCTGTTATTACACCGACGATAAAAGTTATTAGCATCCTGCTAAATCGTAAATAAACGTATCGCTAAGTGATGCATCCTCACCCCGTCCTATCGGACACCCCTCTCCTTCGAGGAGAGGGGAAAGCTCGCCTTTGGCGAGCTGGGGTGAGGTGAAAACAAGTAAAAGTTGTTCTATGTTCAAATATGCGAATAGTTAAGAAAGAATAAATGAATCGGTAAATTTACTTAATCTTAACTACATTTAAAACAAAGAAATGGCGCTACACGCGCATAATGGAATGCGTGAAGCCGGATCACCCGTTAAGGATCTTCAACACTTCGTCGTGGAACTTACCGTTTGTTACAAGCGCATTGCCGCCATAGATAGTATTGTTTCCTTTCATATCGGTTAATACTCCGCC
>CAZMRG010000038.1:0-25119 GCA_964568655.1 uncultured Ignavibacteriales bacterium
TGCCTGCAGCAGGCAGGCGCCACCCCCTCTCCACATGGTGAGGGTGCCGGGGGGTGAGGTATCGCAGCATTCCTAACTCTTAAAAAACCTGCATAATCAATTAAGAATTATAAATCTGCTGTTTTATTGCTTCCTTAAATCTTCTGCCGCCTCAACTATCTTCCCCGCATTCAAATCAACCATACACTTAAAATGCCCTAACGGACATTTTGCTCTCCCATGGTCAGTGCATGGCCTGCATGTAAGCTCCGTATTTTCAATGATTTCATATCTTGAAGTAAGGGGATAAAACCCAAACGATTTGTTAGTAGAGCCATAAATAAGAACAATCGGAACGTCAGATGCCCCGCCAAGATGCTGGGCCGCGGAATCAACGGTTATCAAAACCTTTGATTTACTTATCGCTAAATATGATTGCAACGGACTCAACCTTCCGCATAAATTAATCAATTTATCTGACTCCAATTCCCTTTCCACTTCCCTGCAATAATTAAAATCCTCCGCGCCGCCTATTAAGACTACCCAAAAGCCTTTTTCAAAAAACGCTTTTACAATTTCTACCGTCTTTTCCTTCGTAAGCTGTTTAGTGAACCATTTTGAACAGGGAGCCAGTGCAACAAGTTTTTCGTTAGCGGCGCGAGCCAGCAATGTATCAACAAGCTTAACATCTTTAGGGGAAGGGAAAAATTCCGCCTTTGCGGAAATTTTTGAATCGTCAGCTTCAATTCCCGGTATAGCTCCAATCAGATCCAGGTTGCGCTGTATCTCATGCGACTCCTTCGCATAAGGAACTTTTGCCGTCAATAAAAACGACATCGAGTTTGAATCAAACCCAATCCTGACCGGCGCTTTTGAAAAATATGTTATCAGTGCGCTTCTGAAAGAACGGTGGGGACAAATTATTATGTCATACTCCCTCTTCTTGATCTCTGAAATAATTTCAAACAATTTGCCAAGCTTATTTTTTCCTTTCTTATCATATCTTATCACATCGTTTATCATGTGATGATTCTCGAGTACGTTTGCAGTAAGCGGAATGCACAGAAAATCTATTAAGCTATCCGGCGCAAGATTATTTAAAGTCTGAACCATCGGCAATGCGAGTATTACGTCGCCCAGGAAAGAAGTTTGTATAATTAATATTTTCTTTTTTGTTTCCACCTATGCAACATGTTTAAATCTTCTGTGGAACCAAAGCCAATGGTCGGGATTTTTTCTTATGGCGGCCTCAAGCATACTTGTATGTTCCTGCGTTAACGCCTTTATATTTTCATCAGTGTATTCTTTGTATTTTGTCATATCAATTTCTTTCATTTCAACGGTATACGTATAATCTTTATTTCTTTCCGGCGCCGCAAAAAGTACAGCTGCGCCCGTCTTGATAGCAAACCTCGCTGCCCCTTCAAACGTCGGGACGTCATCAACAAAAAAATGCACCTTCACGCTGTTGTCTTTAGGCGCGGTCTGGTCGCCAAGCATTGCGACAATTTTATTCTCATGGAGCGACGTCAAAACCCCGCGAAGCGCATTCTGCATCTCTATCATTTTATTGCCGCCTGATTCCCGCATTTCATTTATCTTAACGTCAAGCTTTTCATTTGATTGCTTCTTTACAATAACATATATAGGATGCCTGATAATCCGCGCCACGCCGTGAGCCATCAGTTCCCAATTCCCGAAATGAGCGCTAACTACAACAACTCCTTTACCGCGCGACAGGCTCTCTTCAAATTTTTCCGGATTTGTCACTGAAATTATACTTTTTAGCCCTTCTGTTTTCAGCTTCTTCAGGTAGAAAAATTCTAATATTACAATTAATACATTTCTATAAACGCCTTTTACTATTTTATTAATCTCAGCGCCGTCCATTTCAGGAAATGCGAGTTTCAGGTTTGAAATAGCCGTCTTTTTCCTTATCGGAATAAAGTAATAAAACACATATGCGTATATTTCGGCAAGAAAATGCGAAAAAGATAACGGCAGGATTGGCACAGTTTTCTCAAGAACGAGGAACAATATGTATTCAAGCGCATTCAATCTTAAAAATTAACCAAAAATGATAGCTATATCAATTTAATATGAATAACCTCACTTTAAGACTTAACCGATGACTACCAGCAGCAGTCCAATAGATGTTGCCAACTCTTTGCCTGTAATCGCGAGATTGAAATTGTTATATTTACAATCTAAAACAAAATAAATTATGAAATACAGGCAGTTAGGAAAATACGGCGTCAGGCTGTCCGAAATCGGGCTCGGAAGCTGGCTAACGTATGGGATGGGAATCGAAAACAAGATGGCGGTAAAATGCATGAAGATCGCGCTGGATCGCGGCATAATCTTCTTCGATACCTCCGATATTTACAACAAAGGCGAAGCCGAGAAAACGCTTGGAAAGGCGCTGTTCAAAGAGCTTGAGGTGAAGAGGGAAGATATTGTTCTGGCTACAAAAGTTTTCTGGCCCATGTCAGCCAATCCAAACGACCAGGGGCTCTCGCGCAAACATGTAATTGAATCTGTACATAAATCTTTGAAAAGATTGAAAACCGATTACATCGACTTGTATCAATGCCACCGCCATGACCCTAATACGCCGATGGAAGAGATTTGCAGGGCGTTTAACGACCTTATTCTGCAGGGCAAAATAATCTACTGGGGTGTAAGCGAATGGACGGCTGAAAATATCGAAGACGCTGTGAACGTTTGTGAAAGGTACAACCTGCACAAACCGGTCAGCAACCAGCCTCAGTATAATATTCTGCGTGCGCAGATTGAAACAAACGGCGTTCTGGATGTTTCTCAGAAACACGGAATGGGGCAGGTTGTTTGGTCGCCGCTGGCGCAGGGAATGCTGACAGGCAAATACTCAGGCGGTAAAATTCCCGAAGACTCGCGCGCAGCCAGCGAGAAAATGAATATGTTCTTAAAAAACGCGCTTGAAAAAAATGTGCTCGATAAGATCGATCAATTCCGGGAGCTCGCATTAAGTATGAACGTCACTTCCGCACAGCTCGCGCTCGCATGGTGTTTAAGAAAAAGCGGGATTACTTCGGCTATTACCAGCGCATCGCGACCTGGGCAGGTGATTGAAAACTGCGGCGCATCTGAAATAGAATTTTCTGAAGAGCTGGAAAACAGGATAAGGGAGATATTCGCTTAAATTGAATTTTGCTGTGATCGGAGAACCCTGTATGGACTATATCCATCGTCCCGGCGTGAAGACAGAAAAACGCCTGGGGGGAATTCTGTATTCAGTGGTTTCACTGGCAATTATTTCCGGAGCCGAAAATGATGTGTACCCGGTAATGAATTTGGGAGCTGATGAATTTGACTTTGTAACAGGTTTCCTGTCTTCATTTAAAAATATCCATATAGACTATATAATTAAATCTCCGCATGAAACCAGGGTGGTTAATTTATATTATAAAGATAAGACGGTCCAGTTCAAATGTCCTGAAACAGGCGCGCTTAAAACATATGACCGCGAAGAGAACTCAACAAAGCCGACGTTTCCGGTTGAATTTAGTCTGATAGAAAAAGCGCTGCCCGAGATGGATGCCTTGCTGATCAATCTTGTTTCAGGGATCGACTTGACGCTTGATACGCTTCAAAACATCAGAAGATCGTTTAGCGGGTATATTCACATGGACTTGCATAACCTGGTAATGAATACTCACGAAGACGGCGCCCGCACACAGGGACCAGTCGCCGGCTGGCTTGAATGGTGCAGGCAATGCACTACGCTGCAGATGAATGAATCTGAAATAAGCGTTCTGCCTGCTGAAAAACTCCATGAATATGAAACAGCGGAAAAAATTCTTTCAGACCCTGCGGTTGAAGCGCTGGTTATTACAAGAGGCAAGCTGGGCGTGACTTTGTACGAAAGCAAACAGAAACTCTCCGGTGATGAAAAATACTATGAGCTTGACAGATTTGACCTTCCCGCGGTTGAACAGCCGCATTTTGTCGACTCAACCGGGTGCGGCGACGTTTTTGCGGCAGGATTTATGTTTAATAATTGTATGAATGAAGCTAAAAACTTTAATATGAGCCTTAACCGGGCAAATAAGATAGCAAGTAAAAACGCTGCGCTGTTCGGAGTAGAGGAGCTCCCAAAACTTGGCTAAGATACTGATAACGGGCGCTAACGGACTGCTTGGGCAAAAGACAGCGCTAATGTTTGCCGCTGAAACAACGCACCAGCTCGTATTGACTGATATTCAGGATAAAGGAGAAGATACGCGCGGATTCGAATATTTTCCTTTGGATATTACTAAAAAAGATGAAGTAAAGGAAAGAGTGAGAGAGTTCTCGCCTTCAATAATTATAAACTGCGCCGCTTACACAAACGTTGACGGCTGTGAAACGGAAAAATTGCTCAGCTGGCGCGTTAATGTGGACGCTGTAAAACATTTTATTATCGCGTCAAGAATTCACTCATCAAAGATAATTCACATATCCACTGATTATGTGTTCGATGGCAGAATTGGTAATTATGACGAAAGCTCAAAGCCCAATCCGCTGAGCTATTACGGCAAAGGAAAACTTGCAAGCGAAAATGCATTGGTAACTAGCGGAGTAAAAAACGCGATTGTAAGAACGATGATAATTTACGGCACAGGAGTGAATCTGCGGCTCAACTTTGCACTGTGGCTTATAGAAAAACTAAAGAACAAAGAACCGGTTAACATAGTTGACGACCAGTTCGGGCAGCCGACTATTGTTGACGACGTTTCGCTGGCTTTGCTTAGAATTACGGAAAGAGATAAAACCGGGCTTTATCATGTTTGCGGAAGCGAATATATCAGCCGTTTCGGATTTGCGTTAAAGCTAGCCGATGTTTTTAGCTTTGATAAGAAGCTTATCAACCCGGTTAAGACGGCAAGCCTTAACCAGGCGGCGCCGCGTCCTATGAACTCAAGCTTCATATTGCTTAAAGCCCAAACCGAGCTGGGGCTAAAACCGCTTAACGTGAACGAAGGACTGCAATTTTTAAAGACACAATTAGGGATGTAGGGATTTCGGAATTGTCGATTTGCGGAATTTTATGAATAAATAGATTTTCAATGATTTTGTGTCGGGTCGTAAGACCCGACACCACTGAATGTGGCGTCGGGAGTTACCTCCCGACGCGAATATCATTTAATAAACAGATTGTCGGGAATAAAGCCCGTACTAAAAACTAAAAAATCATGCTAGATATAAAACTAATAAGAGAAAATCCGGAACAGGTAAAAAATAAGCTTAAGACAAGAGGAAATATATATACTCTGGTTGACAGCATTCTTGATCTTGATAAAAAACGAAGGGACTTCATACAGGAAGGCGAGCGGCTTAAAGGGCTTCGCAATTCTGTATCGCAGGAAATTGCCCGCCTGAAAAAAGAAGGCAAAGACGCCGCTGAGCTAATCAGTGACATGAAAAATACTTCGGACGAGATAAAAGGAATTGATGAAAAACTTGGGGACACGGAAAAAGAAATAGATGTGATCCTCCGCGATATACCAAACCTTCCCGAAGATAATGTGCCGCCCGGAAAAACACCTGATGATAACGTGCAGGTAAAGATATGGGGCGAGAGACCCTCAGGTGATTTTAAATTTCTTGACCATGTTGAACTTGGCAAGAAGAATGATATAGTCAATTTCGAGATAGGCGCAAAAATATCCGGCAGCGGATTCCCGTTCTATAAAGGCAAAGGCGCAATACTCGAAAGGTCGCTTATTAATTTCATGCTTGATAGCCACAAACAGAACGGATACACAGAAGTATTTGTTCCGTTTTTGGTTAACCGCGCGTCTATGGAAGGCGCAGAGAAAGTCCCTAAGTTCGAAGAGGATATGTACAGAACCGACCCCGACGATCTGTTTGCGATTCCGACAGCCGAAGTGCCGATAATAAATATCCATCGCGATGAAATTCTGAAAACCGAAGACCTCCCTGTTAAATACTGCGGATATACTGCATGCTTCAGGCGCGAAGCCGGGAGCTATGGTAAAGACACAAAAGGCTTTCTGCGGGTTCACCAGTTTAATAAAGTCGAGCTGGTAAATTTCTGCCTTCCCGAAAAGTCATATGAGGAACTGCAGAATATGCTTGGCCATGCCTGCGGAATACTGGAAGCGCTTAATATCCATTACCGTGTGATTGAGCTTTGCACGGGCGATATTGGATTTGCGGCCTCAAAATGCTATGATATTGAGGTCTGGTCGCCTGCCGAAAACAAATGGCTTGAAGCTTCCAGCGTTAGCAATTGCACTGATTTCCAGTCGCGCCGCGCCCAGATCCGTTTCAGAAGAAATGAACCAAAAAGCAAGCCCGAGTATGTCCATATTCTTAACGGCAGCGGACTCGCAACCTCGCGGCTTTATGTTGCTCTGATCGAATCAAATCAAACACCTGAAGGAAAAATTATTGTTCCGAAAGCGTTACAAAAATATACAGGTTTTGAAATTATAGAATAGTATATTACCTACCAATTATAGGTTATGCGTGACATACTTTTGTTTTAGAAATGAAAGATTTGAGCGCTAAACAATATTAATATTAAATTTCTGGTAAACATTTGAATAATATTCGGCGTATAAAATATTTGCTTTTTCGTTCAGGTTTACTGATCCTGTTTTTTTTGGTTCCGGTTCTAAACGGTATCTCAGGCGATGAAAGCGAAGAGATCTATAAAAAAGATATAGACGCTATTGGGCTGGTAACCGATAATTCCGGCTCGGTGGCAAGCGGTTTTTTTATTAACGAAAATACTTTTATCACTAACCATCACGTAAGCAGCGAACTGGATATTAAAACAGCCAAAATAGAAATGAAGGACGACCGTGTATTCCGGGTAAGAAAAATTATCCGCGAATACAGCAAGCAGGACCTTGCCATTATTGAAACCGAAGAAACTTCATCCGATTACCTTGAGCTAAATACAGATAAAAAAATAAATGAAAAAGATATTGTCTATTCGGTTGGGAATCCTACAGATGACTGGAACGACGTAAGTTATTTTAAGATGACAAAAGGCGCTATCAAAACTATTGATGATGATGAATGGTATTATGATAACCCTGATGATGCTTCAAAACGGCACTCGGCGCTCGTAATTCAACATACTGCTATAATAAAACCAGGCAACAGCGGCGGCCCGCTGCTTAATATAGAGGGAAAGGTTGTCGGGGTAAATACTTTCTTTTATGATGACTCATTGAACTACGCCATACACGTTGATGAGCTGATAAAATGCCTGAAGAAAAATGATATTAAGTATAACCAGGCGGTTGACGTAAAGAATACAGAATCAAATAAGAAAGAAAAGAAAGTTTTAACTTTCCGCCAGAAAGTGGACAGGTTCTTCGAAAACCAAAACAATGTAGCCCTGGTAGGCATTGTTCTATTTTTTTCATATGGATTTTTTGTGATCTTTATAATATCGGCAATAAGCTTCATCGTAATTGTAAAAAACAGGAAAAGGCGTACATACTACCGAAATTATTAAAGGGGTCTCTTTGAAAATTAAATGGATAACAGCCGGAGCCCTTTTTGGATTTCTTGGAGTTGCAATCGGCGCATTCGGAGCGCACTCGCTAAGACCGCTGCTTACTCCTGAAACAACCGAGACATTTAAAACCGGCGTCCAATATCATCTTCTTCATGCGCTAGTGATACTTGGTATAGGTTTTTACGATAACCAAAGGTACTCTATTGCTGCATGGTTCTTCACATCGGGAATAATACTTTTCTCGTTTTCCCTATACGCATACTCGCTTACAAACAACTCATCATTCGCGATTATCACGCCTTTTGGCGGAGTCTGCTTTCTGGTCGGCTGGCTGATGATAATAATTAATTCTTTGAGGAAATAATTTTATACTTGTAGGTATCAGGTATGTTAACCGGCTCATTCTGGTATGACAAATTAAAAAAATGTCACCTCTCTCCTTTTTTAGTTCGACCCCGAAGGGGTCGAATGTTTGAAGCCAGATATTTCTATAAAAATGCGACCCCTTCGGGGTCGAACAATTCTCGATAGATAACTTGTATGGATTATTTGCAGGCAATTCTTGTGGGGTTCATCTTTAAAATAAAAAAGGCCGCTTTTTCAAGTCAGCCATTTTTTAAAATTAATTCGCGGAATTAGTTTCTATTCTGCGCTATTCGTGTATGTTATTTTTTACCTACTTTATCCATCAGCCATTTCGCCATTGCCTGCGCTTCTTTTTTCTTCAGTCCCTGGTTCGGCATAGCCGGGTATCCTGCATTTTTAGGCGTTGAGCTTGGACTGTAAATAAAATCAGCAAGCGCCTGCACGTCGCCGTGGAAGGTCGGCACCGTTTCATTATACGGCGGCCCAACAAGTTTCACATCGAACCTGTGGCACGCTATACACTTTGAGTTAAATATTGCGTCAGGGTCAACGTCTGATGTCGTCATTGTTTTCAGCTTAACTTCCTTTTCCAGAGCTTCAGATTTCTCGACTACTTCCCTTGTCTGGTCTGTTATCGCGCTGCCGAGCGCTATCTGGTCGTTAAGTATTCCAAGCGTGAACACAATATAGATAAGAATAAATATTGCCGTTACATTATTTGTATCGGAATTACGCACCATTGAATAAACAAGATTGCACAATATCAATACTACAACAAAGGTAAGCAGCATATATATGAATAAGCTTTGCGACTGCGCCATGCCGGGTAAATAAAGAAACTTAACCAGCATCAATAACGGAATGAATATTACCGACGCGAATGTGAGCCTGCCTGCAATTGCCTTAACGAACTTGCCGTAGTTTTCATCCATATGCGGCAGCCCGCCATCCCATTTGAAAAAGAAGAATAATATTCCGCCGCCGGTTACTACGCCGGCCGAAGCAAGGAAATACATGAAACTGAAAATGGTGTTCCATGAAAAAATTATCTGAAGTATATTGTTAACGTTTCCCCACTGTAGCGGATTTGACGCCAGCGCTGCGCATCCGATAAAGATATAAGCCCCCGTAAGCAATATATAAGAACCGATGGTTCCTAACCTTGAGCTTGAGCTAAGCAGGTTTTCCTCGTAGTCTTTTATCTGCTCAACAGATTCGTTTCCGGGAGTAACGGTATTTATATCAAATATTTTCTTGTATGAATTTAATACGTCTTCGATAAGAAATGTGGACCGGTAGCGGTAAACGGTAACCAAACCAATAGTAACCAGCAGTACCGATAGAGCCATTATGCTCATTGTAATTGTCTTCGCTTCAAACAGCAGCTGCGCATACCCAAAAGAAATTGAAAGCATTGGGATAATTCCAAGCGCATACTTTGCATTCCGTGCGAAAGTAAGCTTTTCAATAACATCTTTTGCAAACCTGGTGAAAATCGCGTTGCCTGTCTTTCTGCCAAGCCTGTTAAAATATACAGATAAGAAAGACGAGCCCAACACCATTCCTAAGTAAGGTATAAACAGAACAAATGAAATAGTGAGAATGTATTTCACCAGCAAAACGTGGTTTGCCGATGGCGGTATTACAATCTTATCCAAAAAATCCATTACTATATTGCCTGTTTAATTAAAATACTCTGATTAATTTATCTGCCGTTAAAATTGTTATTAACAGAAGCGTATAAAAATTTATACTTATAAACGTATCCCTTATTTGCTTTCTCTCTGCGCCTGAGCGGAAAAACTTTACCGAAACATAGATCATCCAGGCGGAGAGCGCAGTGATCAGCGCGAGCGTAAAGCTGTAATTCACAATTCCGAAAAGCGGTATTAACATTGCAAACATAACGTTTGCAATAAGCCACATAAACGTTATTCTCTTAAGCTGTGTTTGCGAAAATACCTGCGTCAGTACGGGGAACCCGCCTTTTTCATAATCCTTACCGTACAACATTAACAATAACCAGAAATGCGGGATCTGCCAAATGAACAAATAAGCCGCGATTATTAAAATCCTTGGGTCTGTTATTGTTCCGCCGGCAGCTACCCATCCGGCAACAGGGGGAAGAGCCCCGACAAGCGAACCCGGTACTATAGCAAACGCGCTTTTCTTTTTCAGCGGCGTATAAACGGCATTATACCAGAAGAATGTAGCCAGTCCAACCGTTAGAGTTAGAAAATTAGTCGCTAAAGCAAGATAAACAGAACCTGCGACAAGCAAAGCAATCGCAAAGTAAAGCACAGTTTCAGGCTTCACTCTGCCCGAAGGTATCGGCCTGTTCATAGTCCGCGGCATCAGCGCATCGGTTTGGTATTCCTGGTAATGATTCAACACCGATGAAGCGCACGCCAGCAGGAAGATTCCGCCAATAACATTAAGCAATCCCCAGCCCATCTTATCAGACGCAAGCACATAACCCAAGCCAGTTGTAAACGAAACTAATACAGTAATCCTGAACTTGGTCAGCTCAGATACTATTTTAATAACCTTGCTAAGCGAATGCGCGTTTTCGCGCTCGCTTGAAAGTATCGCTGTATTTATTTTGCTTTGTGCCAATTAAAATTATCCTGCGTTATTTGCTTCTTTTATTACCTGCTGTGATTTGTTTTCTGTCTTTGCTCTGCCGTCTCACGTCTGACGTCTCGCGTTTTCTATTTTTTTTCTTTCTTCATATTATTATCCTTTGGCGCCGTCTTAGACGAGTCCTTTGGAGATTCCTTTTTAGTATTTTTTTTATCCGCTCCCGTTTTTGTTGAATCTTTTGGAGCGCCGGTAGATGTGGGTGGCGCTTTAAGCGAATCGGTTTTCACGGTCCCCGTCTTGCTCGAGTCTGTTGGTATCGGACTCTTAACGCTGTCGACCTTATTATACCATTGGTCAAACTTATCCTGCGGCATCACAATTAAATGACCAAGCATGTACGAGTGGTTCATTCCGCAATATTCCGCGCAGAAAATATCAAACGTGCCCACCTGCGTTGGATTGAACACAAGATAATTCATCCTTCCGGGGATGGCGTCTTCTTTCACTCTGAATTGCGGCAGGTAAAAGCTGTGGTTAACATCCATTGAATAGATTTCCATTTTTACCGGCTTGCCAACAGGAACATAAAGCAGCGTATCGCTTTTTTTGTGGTTGGCATATTCAAAACCCCAGTACCACATTCTGCCCGTAACTTTAACAACCATTGCATCAGGAGGAACAGTGCGCATATTTTTAAAAGCATCCCATCCGTAGAAGAACATCATTAACGTTAATATCAATGGAATCACTGTCCAGAGAACTTCCAGCGTTGTATTGCCGGTAATATTTTCAGCCTTAGGGTGCCGCTTCTCGCTGTACCTGAACATGAAATAAACCATAGCCCCGGTTACAAGCAAAAGAAAGAAAACGGAAACCGCTACAATGAATATAAAAACGTTATCTACCTGTTGTATTGTGGGATTCATAATATTCTATGTGAATAAAAATTCAGCATCAGCGAAACGACAGGTCGCTGAAAGTTAAAACCATTATAATGACAAAAACCAGCAGGCAGATGCCGATAAATACTTTTAATATCGCGCTATCGTTCTTGACGTGCATAAAATATGTGATCACCAAAAACGACTTTACCGAAGCGATCACCAGCGCTGTTATCAGCGTTACGCTTCCGAGATTCAACCCCGCAATAGTAACCGTTACCGCTGTAAATGCGACCAGCCCCAGCCATACCATAAAATATGTGCCGTAGCCCTGCATGTGTGCGTGTCCTGCGCCGGCAGCATGTTGTTCTGCCGGAGCGCTATGCTCTGGAGCGTAATGCTCCAAAGCGTGTTCTGCTGTTTGTTCAGCCATTATAATTTATTGTAATTAATGAATTAAATAAAACAACGGGAATAAGAATATCCATATCAGATCCACCAAGTGCCAGTATAAGCCCGCATTTTCAAGCTTCTGGTAATTTGTGGAGGTGATCTTATCCCTGTATATGAAACTTAATATTATACCTATAAAAGTCATTCCGACTATAACGTGCAGTCCGTGAAGTCCGGTCATTGTAAAATACAAACCAAAGTATATTATTTCGCCGCTGGACATGTTATCAAGAGCCGGACCTTTAGGATAAATACCGTTACCGATCTCGTGGCTCCATTCGAAATACTTGTTGATAAGAAACGCGAATCCGCAGAGAATAGTGAACCATAATAACGACGTGCATAACTTCTTCTGGCTTCTTTGCAGCGCCGCGATCGCAAGCGCAACGCTTAAGCTGCTTGTAAGAAGTATGAGCGTGTTTATTGCGCCGATAAACGTGTTCATCTCGGCCGCCGCCGCTACAAACCCCTCGGGGTATGCAAAGCGGTAACCCGAATAGAGAACAAATAACCCGCCGAACAACAGGATTTCCGTAAACAGGAACAGCCACATGCCAAGCTTAGAGCCCTCATCATCCCTGTGAACGTGTCCTACTTCGTGATGTTCAACTGCTAATTCGTTCTCCTGGTTCAATGTACAGCCTCCTCGGTTGTAGGTTTAATTGTTTTATCTCCGTTTGTGTGTTTCAGTTCAACGCTTGGTTTCATAATATATGTCGGCCTGTCATGTACATACGGCCCGCCCGTTACAATAGGTATCTCATCAAAATTCTCTACCGGCGGCGGAGAGGGAACTCTCCACTCCAGCGTAGTACCGCCCCACGGATTATCAGGCGCTTTGGGACCTTTAAGCAAAGCATAAAGCAGGTTGCCCATCATAAATACAATTCCTGAAACCATTACCCATGAACCTACGGTCGCAAAAACATGATACCCCTGGTACTGAGGCAGGTAATCGAAATATCTTCTTGGCATTCCAAGATAACCCATAATAAACATCGGGAAGTAAAGCATATTAAACCCGACGATAAATACTGTGCATGCAATTATCGCGGTTTTCTCGCTGTACATCTTGCCAAACACTTTTGGGAACCAATAGTGGAGCGAGGCAAAAAATATTGTACCCATGCCTCCGAACATTACATAATGGAAATGCGCAACAACAAAATATGTATCTGTCAGATGCACGTCTGTTGCAAGTGTGCCGAGCACGAGTCCTGTTAACCCGCCGACAGAAAATATAAAAATAAACGCAAGCACGAAATATAACGGCGCGCTGAATTTAATTGAAGCTTTATAAAGCGTTGCCACCCAGTTAAATACTTTTACTCCCGTTGGAATCGCAACCAGGAACGTCAGCAGCGAGAATACTACTCTTCCTGTATCGCTCATGCCGCTTACGAACATATGATGTCCCCATACAAGGTAGCCGATAATAGCTATCGCGAGACTTGATATCGCGATCTGTTTATACCCGAAAATATCTTTTCGGGCAAAAGTGGGCAAGATCTCTGATACCACACCCATCGCCGGCAGGATCATGATATATACCGCCGGGTGCGAGTATATCCAAAACATATGCTGATACAAGATTGGGTCGCCGCCCAAAGCAGGGTCAAACACTCCTATTCCGATCCATCTTTCTAAAATTATCAACGCAAGCGTTATCCCGATAACTGGCGTAGCCAGCACCTGTATCCAGCTTGTCGCGTACAGCGCCCAGACAAACAGAGGCATTCTGAACCAGCTCATGCCCGGCGCTCTTAAACGGTGTATAGTAACTACAAAATTTATTCCCGTTACAATAGATGAGAACCCAAGCACAAACGCCGCGGATGTCGTCATACTGACATTTTGCGCCGAGCGGATACTGTACGGAACATAAAACGTCCAGCCTGTATCAGCAGCGCCGCCTCCTGTAAACAAAGATAATATCGCCAGCGAACCGCCTGCTATATACAGGTACCATGAAAATAAATTAAGCCTCGGGAATGCTACGTCTTTTGCGCCAATCTGTATCGGCATAATGAAATTGCCGAAGATAGCCGGAAGACCGGGGATAATGAAAAGAAACACCATGATAACTCCGTGAACCGTGAAAACCGAGTTGTATGTCTGCGGTTTCATTATCGTTTCACCCGGAGTTAACATTTCGAGCCTCATCAGAATTCCGAGAGTCATTGCCACAAAGAAGAATGTCATCACCGCCATTAAATAAAGCAGCGCTATTCTCTTGTGGTCGGTCGTTAAAAGCCAGCCAAGAATACCTTTGCGTTTACCCTGGTATTCAAGATAACTTACTTCGTTTGGATTGGCTGAAGGAGCGTGAAGCTCCGGAGCATGAAGCTCCGCTGTTTCGTTAGCCATAATTTTATAAACTTACCTTTCCCGTATTATGAGAGCCGCCGCTAGAAGCGCCGTTCATTCCAACGGGTAAATTCTTTTTCTTTCTTGTTAATCTTAGAGTAAGAACAAAAGCCAGGACCATTGCAAGCACAATACCGCCCGCAATCCTGGTAAAATTAAGCACATACTTACCGCTTGCGGGGTCGTATGCAAAGCATACTTTCAAAAGCTTATTTATTGCCGGGCTTGATTTTCCTTCAGCTGCTTCTGTCAGCGCAAGCTGAACGTCCATTGGAAGAAAATCGATCCCGTATAAATATCTTGCAATTTTCCCTTCGCCGGAAAGCACCATTATAGTCGTCCCGTGCATATAATCATTTCCTTGCTTCTTGAAATGAAATCCTACCGCCTGGGATACTTTTGCAATGTTGACGCTGTCGCCTGTTAGAAATCTCCATGAATCAGGCGGAATCTTCTTCTTCATGTTATCAAGATAGTTGCTTTTCTTCGGGGCGGCAACCGTGTAGTTCTCAGTCGGGTCAAAGCTGATCGAAATCAGATTGTAGTCTTTGCCCGCTTCCATATCAAGCTTATCAACCACAGTCGATACGCTGTTCATCAATGGACTGCAAATACCCGGGCACCTGTAATAAACCAGCATGAAAATTGTCGGCTTGTTTATCAGGCTTTTAAGCTGTACCGGTTTTCCTGTTTCATCGAAGAATGTCGCGTCCAGCGGAACCTGCGCTCCGGGTTTCTCTTCGATGCCTACTTCCTGGTTTGAAATTTTATCGTCGGGTGCATCATTACAAAATCCGGCGCGGGCAGCTGCCATTGTAATTAGCAGAGCCGCAATAAAAAGCCCGTTTTTAAATTGATGCTTCATTTGTTTTTTACTAAAGTTATTCTAAATTTAAGAATATACAAAAAATGTTCATATTTCTAAGTTAAAAATGGATTCCCGCTTTCGCGGGAACAGGTCACGCATATCATTTTATTATAACTAACCTTTATAATTGATAAATAGGTTTTTCAAATACTGGTAGAGCGCTTGAATTTCCTTTTGGTTTAATACGGCAGCCTCGCCCCTGAACCCATTGGAAGAAGGATTTGAGCCTATAAGACTGTATATCTGGTTCTCGTCAGAGATCCATTTCGAATCAGACGCCAGCATTGTCAGGACTTTAACCGGATTGTTCGTCACCTTCTTAAATAAGCTAGCTGCAGTATCTGTTGTGTTCTTTTCTATCAAATCTGATAAACGTTTAACTTTTTGCGTAACAGAATCATTTTCTTTCACCAGCTTTTCCATCGCCGCTTTAATTGAGATCTGGTTTGGCTGCTTTACGCCTGCCGAGAGACTGTAAGTCTTATCCAGTTCCTTAAGCTCTTCATCCGTATTTTTCGGATAGTTCTTTGTAAACGTTTCATGAATATAGTGTATGATCGCAATCCTGTCTTCAGGCGGAATATTCGCAAAGCTCGCCATAGCGCTGTTTGGAATTCCTTCGTTAATAGTCTTATACATCTGCGTCAGCTTCGGGCCGTTTTTCCAGCCGTCAAGACTTGTAAAATTCCTTGGCTTCGGATTCAATGTAGCGCTCGCAATACCATCGCCTTTTCCTTCGGTGCCGTGGCATGATGCGCACGTCGTCTGGAAAATTGTCTTTCCTTTTTCAACAAGTTCCGGCGTTGAAACCGAAAGCTTCATAACATCAACGGGAGGTGAGATTATTCCTTTTACTTCCGGCAGATCGTTTGTCGGCGGCTGAACAGAGTCACGCGGAATTGTAACCACAGGACCCGTCATCTTTACATGAGCGTAATCTACTATATCATTAAGATAATTCATTCCTAACCCAACAATCGCTATCAGGACAAAAATGTAAACTATTCCGAAATATTTTAATAAACTGTTCACTCTATATTATGTGTGAATTTATTCTTATTCAAATACTATAAATGAAAATCTAAACCGTCCTGAAGCTTTGGGTCGCCGATAGCAACAAGGTTCTTTTTATCCGCCCTCATCTTCAATACTATCATAACCAGTCCGGTAATAATAAGCGGGAAGCTCAGCTCGCTCCAGCCGAATCCGGCGTTGCCTTTGAAGAATGTCGGCATTATCAGCCAGTAGAGGTTCAGCGCGTGAGCAAAGAGCATCCATATTGACATAACCTTCAGCAAAGAAAGGTTTGTCTTAGATCCGCGCGATACAAGAATCAAAAACGGTATCACAAAATGAATAAATATCAAAGCAATGGATACATACTTCCAGGTTCCGTCCCAGCGCTGCAGCATCCAGTATGTTTCCTCCGGTATGTCTGCGTACCAAATCAACAGGTATTGCGAAAAACCGATGTAAGCCCAGAAGATAATAAAAGCGAACATCAGCGTTCCCATGCTGTAAAAGCTGTCATTGCTGATTCCTTTTATCAGGTAGTCGCCTTCTTTAAGCTTGATAAGTATAAATGTGTTTACGGCCAGAGCGGCAAGAACCGTTCCGGAAAAATAATACAAACCGTAAATAGTTGAATACCAGTGGGGCTCAAGGCTCATCATCCAGTCAATTGCTATGACTGTAATAGTTATCACAAAAAGCGGCATGAAGGGAACGGAAATCCGGATATTTCTCTTTGTCAGCTTCGGGTCGCCGGTTTCATCCTGCTTCTCTGAATTCTTAGTTATAAAATAGTAAAACACAAGCCATATTACCAAACAGGCAGCTGTTCTGATAGTGAAGAACTGAAAGTTCAAATACGGTTCTTTTCCCTTTAAAACATGGTCGGCGTTTACTATTGCGGAATTTGTCCAGCTGTATAACTCCTTCATCCCAAAAAACAGAGGGATGGCTAATATAATAAGAAACGGCGTAAGCGAAGCCGTGATCTCAATTACCCGTCTGAACGGAGTGCTCCACGAAGCGCCAACTACATACTCAAGCGTTGTTAATGCAAGCGAACCAATGGCAATGCTCACAATAAACATATATATCCATAAATAATCAAACATCGCATGCCGGAAATCCAAAGCGAATGTCAATATTAATATGATAACGCCCACTCCAAGAAGCAGAGCGCCGTTTTTGTATAAACTATTTGGTAACGATTTTTTAGTATATTCCATTAATCGGTAAAAAAACTATTTTTTAGTTTCTGTTTTCACAGAATCTTTTTTAACTGTAGTTTTGCTTGTATCTGCCTGAGGCGGCGTGGTTCCAAGGTCCGTATCTTTTGCATTTTGCGACCTTTGAAGAACCCTTAAATAATGAATTATCGCCCAGCGGTCATCTCTTGCAACCTGTTTTTCATAGCTCGGCATATTGTTCTGGCCGTTCGTAATCACGTGGTATATACGCCCGTCGGGCCAGTTCGTTACTTTATCCGAATGCAAACTTGGCGGCGCGGGGAACTGCCCATGCAGCCTGCTATCGCCCTGCGCGTAATAACCATGACACGGCGAGCAATATATTTCAAACTCTTTCTTTCCCCTGTCAACAACTTCCTGCGTGAACGGAAGCGGATTTACCAATGGAGTTGTAAGCATTGAATCCGTGAATCCCTTATAGGGATACGGGATAAACCCTCTTGCAACCGTTCCCTCAACCGGCGTCCTCATCGAATACCCGTCTTTAAAAAATGTGCTGGACGTCTGCGGCAATACTTTTGGCTGAATACCCATCCATGTGAACGGAATCACTTCTTCAATCAGTTTGTTAAGCGTAAAATATGTGCCTGCCGCCGTAAGCGCTATTATTATTACCAGCGTCGACATAAACCGCAGATCAAATATCGGCGTCTTTGTTTTACCTTCATCAAATATTGGATAATAAACCGAAGCGATATCTTTTCCGCCAAGCGAAGCAAAAAGGTCTTTCACTTCCTGCTCGTTGAACTTAACGTCTTTAGCCTCAACGTAAATTCCGAACTTATCGCTCACAACGTGCTTCATGAAATCCGTATCATGCAGCGGATTTGTATTTGCCGGCAGTTTGTTATATACCGCAAGCATAAATCCCGTAACAGTCAAGGCCGCTATTAACACTGTCAGCTCAAACATTATCGGTATCGACGGAGGCAGATTAAAGAACGGCTTGCCACCGATTACATTTTTGTAATCAACGCCAACCATCCACCACATCATCAGAAAAGCCAGCGATGTACCCGTTATTCCAGCGATGAACGCCACCCAGCCGATTTTGCTCGGTTTCATCTTCATCGCGTCATCCATGCCGTGCAGCGGATATGGCGTCAGCACGTCAAACTTCTTATAGTTCGACGAAACTTTTTCAGCCGCAGCTATTATTCCATCAGGAGTATCAAACAGCGCGGTAACGCCGTAAAGCTCGCCGGAGCGCGGTTCGCTCGCGTTTAGCTTATCGTTTAACTCCTTTATTTTATCTGTTAATCCCATTCGTATTAAATTCTTTCAACACTATCTAAAATATCTGATGTCAAAACTCTAAAAATTCACCGCGGCTTTAAATGATACACCGCGATTATCATATCCAAAATTTAAATCAAACGTATGCTGTTTCTTCAAATAATAATTCTTTAACCTGATACGCTTATTTTCAACATTCGCATAAACTATCGCATCAACAACTGAGCTTAACCAATTCGCCGCAAAAACAATCGCTGCAATTACGGTCACCGGCGAATGTTCTCCGCCTCCGGCATCGCCGGTTATGTTCAAACTGGGCGGATAAGAAGCAAATAAGCCAACAGATGTAACGGTAATCAGCAGCCTGATCGTAAAATCTACATACTGACCATTAATTACCTGCCCAATTCCCAGTCCCGGCAGTATGAATGACATTATTCCCGCAAGCGCCGGGCTCTTTTCCTTCTCGGGTCTGAAAACGCTGTCTTGTAAAAAGAACGATTTATCTTTGATTCTTAGATCGCTGTATATCTTTTGCTGTGAAAGCGATATATTATCAATTACAACTATTGCCAGTAAAACAAAAAAACATATCCGCATAATACCATCCCGTTTCTTTGTTAACGCAGAGTTAAAACTGCACTAAAATCTTAAGGTAGACTTTTTATTAAATTTTACTCTACACACTCTATTCGTGATGTTTTCTTGTCGGCTGAGCGCCTGTTGTTACGGCTTTTATTTCCGTAATAGATACCACAGGCAGCGTCTTTGCAAACAGGAACACTAATGTAAAGAACAACCCAAAGCTTCCGAGAAGTATTCCCAAATCATACATTGTCGGGTAATACATTCCCCAGCTTGAAGGCAGAAAATCTCTGTGAAGCGATGTTACTATAATTACAAATCTCTCGAACCACATGCCTACGTTCACAAGCAGCACAAGGAAAAATGTTACCAACACGCTTCTCCTTATTTTCTTGAACCAGAACAACTGCGGGAAGATAACGTTGCAGCTTATCATTATCCAGTAGGCCCATGCATACGGCCCGAACGCCCTGTTTATAAACGTAAACTGTTCAACCGGATTGCCGCTGTACCACGCTATAAAAAATTCCATCGCGTATGCATAACCAACCATCGAGCCTGTCGCAAGTAAAATTTTGTTCATCTTCTCAAGTGTGTTCACCGTAATAATATGCTCCATGTTGAACACTTTGCGCACAATTATAAGCACGGTCGATACCATCCCGAATCCTGAGAAAATAGCGCCCGCTACAAAATACGGCGGGAAAATTGTTGTGTGCCATCCGGGGATTACAGATACCGCGAAGTCAAAGCTAACTATCGTGTGAACCGAAAGAACAAGCGGAGTGGATAAACCCGCTAATATTAAGTAAACTCTTTCATAATGCTGCCAGTGGCGGTTTGAACCTCTCCACCCTAAGCTTAAAATTGTGTACATGAATTTCTTAAAGCCGTTCACAGTTCTGTTCCTGAGCGTTGCCAGATCGGGAATCATACCAATGTACCAGAAAACTAACGATACGGTGAAGTATGTTGATACCGCAAACACATCCCACAACAGAGGCGAAGTGAAATTAACCCACAGGCTGCGCTGGTTCGGATAAGGCAGCAAGTAACCATCTAACCAAGGGCGCCCGGTGTGAATTGCCGGGAATATACCCGCCGTCATAACGGCAAAAATTGTCATAGCCTCCGCAAAACGAGCTATGCCGGTTCTCCATTTCTGGCGGAACAAAAATAAAATAGCTGAGATAAGCGTGCCCGCATGGCCGATACCGATCCAGAAAACGAAGTTAACAATATCAAACGCCCAGCCTACCGGCTGATTATTTCCCCATAAGCCTATTCCGTAATAAAACGTAAGCCCTAAGCATGTGGCTCCTATAAGCAGCGCCGTTGAGCTGAGCCCGATGCCGATATACCACTTTATATTCGGCTTGGTTTCAGATGGCTTCGCAATTACGTCATCAATCTCATTGAAAGATTGTTTTCCCTCAACTAACGGAAGCTCTTTTGTATATGTGGCGTCAAAACTCAATATTACTTCTCCGTTTTAAATTCTTCCTCAATGTTCCTTAACTTCGCAATGTAGGTTACGTTCGGAGCAACCTTTATCTCTTCAAGCACGTGGTAACCCAATTCATGGTATCGGCCTTTATATACTTCTGAATCTTTATCATTCACATCTCCGAATTCAATTGCATAAGCAGGGCATGCATCCTGGCATGCGGTCTTAACATTATCGCCTTTAACATCCCTGTTTTGTTCTATAGCATGCTGGCGTTCATCCATAATCCTCTGCAAACAGAAAGTGCATTTCTCCATTACGCCCCGTGAGCGAACCGTTACCTCGGGATTTTCCATGAGTGAAACCGAGTCCTGCAAATAATATCCGTCTCTGAAATGGTCGCGCCAGTTGAAATAGTTAAATCTCCTCACTTTGTAAGGACAGTTGTTTGAGCAATATCTTGTTCCTACGCAGCGGTTATACGTCATTCCGTTTAATCCGTCGGTTGTGTGCGTTGTTGCCGCAACGGGACAAACATTTTCGCATGGCGCAAAATCACAATGCTGGCACAGCATCGGCTGGAAGCTCGCCTTCGGAGCATCGGGCGAATCCGTATAATACCTGTCCAAACGAATCCACATCATATGGCGCCCAACTTTTACCATATCTTTACCGACAACCGGGATATTGTTTTCCGACATACATGCAGTTATACATGTCCCGCAGCCGGTGCACTTATTTAAGTCGATTGCCATTCCCCATTTATATCCGTTATACGAGTGCGGCTTGTTAATGGGGGCAAGATTCATTTCTTCTCTTAAGTCATTCAGGAAATTCGGGTTCTTCTTATATTCGTTGTATGTTCCTTCCTGAATAATATGCCTCTTATACTGAATATCTTTCAGCAGCGGCTTTTCATCTATCGGGTGCTGCTCGGCGGTTGAAATAAGCTCATATGCGCCCAGCGCTTTAGCCGCTTTAATTTTATTGTTAAATCTAGCCGTCAGCGCCGGAGTTGATTCAATTAACGCAAACATGTTCACTCCAACATCGCTGCCAACAGGGCCCGCCTGCTTTCTTCCGTATCCAAGCGCCACTTCAATAACTTTATCGGCAACGCCCGGCTGAATAAATACCGGCAGAGTTTGTTTGGCTTCGCCAAAGCTTACATCAATCAAATCGTTGTTATTAACCCCAAGGTCTGCAGCCGTTTGAACTGAAATAGCCGCATAATTATCCCATACAACTTTTGTTACAGGATTCGGAAGTTCCTGCATCCAGCCGTTATGAGCAAACCTGCCATCGCCCAGGTTACCATTGTTCTGCAGAAGTAAAACGTAATCGTTTGACGCTTTTAATTTTCCTGAAGTAGTTACAAATGCGTCTGATAAATTTGCAGCCGCTGCAGGCGCTTCAGGTTTCTCATCTATCAGCGCTATACCGTCATGCAAAACCGATAGCCATGTTTGTTTAAAGTCGATCTTAGCTCCCATCGCGGGATAAATATTCTTTTCCCAGTTACTCATTAAGTACTGGTGATAAACATCTTCATTGTATTCTTTGCCGGTGAGCCATGTCAGAATAATTGCTTCCTTCTGACGGGTATTATATAACGGAGCTATCATCGGCTGCTGCGTGCTGTAAATACCTGTCCTTGTTTTAAAGTCGCCCCATGATTCAAGCTGATCATTTATAGGCAATATGAAATTACTTATCGCCGCAGTTTCGTTAATATTCTCTGTCAGCGTAACAACCGTCGCCACCTTGCCCATCGCGCTTGAATACTTGAAATCAGGCGCAAAATGATAAACGGGATTCACGTCAAAATGTATCAACATGCTTATTTTGCCGTCCTGCATATCAGATACAAGATTTTTTATATCATCAGGCTGGCTGAGCGGCATTATATCAACATTCTCCGCATCCTGTGCATACAATTTAGCGCCGCCAATCACTTCATTAAGAAGGTTAACGGCTATGTGAGTTGATTCAGGGAGCTTATCTCCTGCGCTTACGAATGAAGCGTTCTGGTTCTTGTTTATATCTTCGACTAAACTTTTTACAATCTTTGGATTAAGATTATTTTTCTTTGCAAAATCATCCAGCGAATATGCTGCAAGCCCCTGCGATATATTGGAATCGTTTGCAAAGGCCGAAAGTTTTTTCTTCGCAACAAATTCATTCAGCAGGCACATAACAAATTCTTCAATGGCGTCGGTCCTTAGCCGCATCCTGTAATCGGCGTTGAGTCCGGTTAGCGTGGTTGCGCCCTCAACGGCGTATATCCTATTGGGCTCTTTTTTATTTACAACGTCCCTGCTCTTTGCGTAAAGGCGCATCTGCTCCATCTGGTTTCCTTCGTTGCCGAGGAAATCAGACTCGAGCGCAAGAATAACTTTTGCTTTATCCCATTGAACTACTGGCAGATTTTTCCTGCCGTATGATTTCATCCACGCATTCTGGCGCGGTATCTGGTCAAATGCTTCGTACGAATAAACTCTTGCCGATGGATACGCGGCTTTGAATTCATCGAATAACTTTTTTAATGTCGGTGATAGAATTGTATGGGTTACAATAGCTATTTCTTTTGAACCTGCAAGCTTTAATTCGTTGCTTATCTTTGCGTCTGCATCTTTCCATGGCATCGGGGCATGGTCTTTTCTTGCGCCGCTGAACATCGGTTCGCGCAAACGTCCCGGGTCGTAAAGATTCATTACGCTCGCCTGCCCCTTGGTGCATATCTTTCCTTTATTTATCGGATGCAGGTCGTTTCCATCAACTTTTATCGGGCGTCCCTCGCGGGTCTTTACCAAAATACCGCAAGCGCTGTTGCAGCCCGTGCATGTTGATGCGTAGAAATCGGGAATTCCTAAAATTACTTCTTCCGGTTTTTTATTGTAGGGTATTACTTCGCCTTTATCGCGGTAATCAGCGCATCCAGCGGCTGCAAGCGCGGCTGAAGCGCTCATCAACGCTAAAAATCTTCTTCTGGTTACCAGCGACATTTTGCCGAGGTCGGGTTTTACTTCTTCTTCGTCGCCAAATTCTTCTGTTCTTGCTTTTATGAATTCAGGGTCGTTATGCAGTTCTTTAAAGCTCCGCCAGTATGAACTCTCCAGCGCGTCTTCTTCAACTTTTTTTGAAGCTTCGATACGTTCCTGCTCAATTCGCTTCAACTCTTCTTCGCTCATACCCTTCGATTCATTATTATCCATTCTTCGGGCCTCTCTTTACAGCATATGGATTTTCTTTTACAGTAATTCCCGCATTTTTATTTTTTGAACCCGCCTGCCGCGCCGCGCTCTGCCCTGATTTGTTGAATATTGAACCTATGAGCTTCAATGGCGATTTCGACATTATAGCCAGCCCAACCGCTGAAGCCCCGAACAGAAAAAAGAATCTTCTTCTCTTCATGGTCGGCTTACCCGAAACCGGCTTTTTTGCGGTTGGTTTATCAGTAACCGTCTTATCTAAATTTTCTATTGAATCCATCATTATAATTTATAAAACTCCCGTTGTTTTTTCATAAGTACGCAGCAGTATTACAGAATTTTAGAAATCTAAAATCTCAAATCTCACATCACACATCATCTGTGACAGTTGGCGCAATTCTCCGGTCCGTTGTTGATCTCTTTAAGATAAGGAAGTTTTTCGTGCGCGTTCCTGTGGCAGTTCAAACAGGCGCCCATTGTAAATGAGCTTACCTGCCCGGTCGATCTGTTCGGATCTATAGCCAGCGTATCCATGCTTTGAATGTCGCCGTGACAGCTCTGGCATTCAATGCCTTTGTTTACATGCACACTATGATTAAAATATACGAAATCGGGCACTTTGTGAATCCTTTCCCACGGGAAAGGTTTGCCCTCATTATAGTATTCGGTGAGTTTCTGTATGTCCGGCAAGTCTTTTCTTGCAATTGCGTGGCACCCCATGCATACATTAAGCGCGGGGACGCTGGCAACCCTTGATTTTTCCACCCCAACATGGCAATAACGACAGTCTATTTTCATATCTCCCGCGTGAACCTTATGGGAGTACTTTATCGGTTGTTCAGGCTGATAACCTATTCCATTTCTTTCAGCATACGAAACATAGTAAGTTACTGCAAATGTGGCAATTATAACGAATAATATAATCGGGAGGCGGACTTTTAACCCGTAGTCTAGTAAATATTTCTTCATTTAATCGTTTTAGGTAAATACAGAATGCAATATTATAAAATTATTTTCATAATTACCACATATTTTTTTGGCATAATGTAATTTATTCAGCATTTCCGATTGTATTGTTAAACTTTTACAAACAGTTATGTTTCCAAAAAAAATGTGTTAGTATGTTAACTAATTCAGATTACAACTGTCTGTGCAGAAGTTACCATAAAAAAGGCGGATTATTCATCCGCCCATAATTCTTTTGAGCTACTTTCCGGATTATTTAATGAGAACCATCTTTTTCGTATCACTAAATGAACTGGACTGGATCCTGTAAAAATACATTCCGGAAGCCAGGTTCGTTCCGTCAAACTTAAACTCAAATGTTCCGGCTTTTTTATATCCGGTTTCTGAGTAAACTTCTTT
>CAZMRG010000039.1:0-25050 GCA_964568655.1 uncultured Ignavibacteriales bacterium
AGGAAAAACCAAAATGGACAGATAGTCTTACAAATACCGAAATGCAGGTTCTGAAACTGGTCAGCGAAAATATGACAAGTCACAGTATCGCTGAAAAGCTGTTTAAAAGCGTCCGCACAATTGAAAACCACAGAAACAACATCTGCAAAAAACTGGGCTTATCCGGTCAGCATGCCTTACTACTGTTTGCGATAGAAAACAAACATCATTTGTAAAGCATAATTAACCCCACCCCGGCTCACCCCAAAGGGACAGGGGAAAATAGAGTACAATCGTAATTCCAAATTCGCAATTCTCAATTCATCTAGGTACTCTTACTCATATAATTGAGTAGTTCTGTTTATGTTATAATACAATATATAATATTATTTTTGATGCAGTATAACAGCTTTTAAACAGGAGTAAATCAGCTATGAAAAAAAACAGGGACGTAAAATTTATTATATACCAGGCGCTATACATTTTTGTAATATGCGTTGTAACAATTAAAGGAGCAAACCTGGATCTAACACAGGTTATAGAAGATGACGGTAAACCTAAAGTGTTTATCTCGCCTGACTCGCTTGAAAAATTGATGGAGATAATCAGGAAATCTATTATTGTGGATACAAGCATGTATGTTATTATCAAGAAAAGCGATCTTGAGCATATGGATGAAAAAATTAAGCAGCTTGTTGTAAACCAGCAGCCGCCTTTGGTGCAAACAACGCCGGTTAATATGAATACAAGCACAATAACCCAACCTCCTAAAGAGGAAAAGCCTGAAGAAAAGAAAGACCCAAGCCAGATCCAGGATATCAGGATAGGTAATATTTCTCTTACGCAATTTACGGTAAATTCGCTGAATAACCCATATGACGTACCAATGGAGCTTGTGGGTATTACCACGATACCTCCAAAGAGCACTAAGCAATTTACAACCGGTGGTGAGAACTCGGTGGTGATTAAAGTAGGCAACAGCACAAAAACGATTGAGTTAAAGCCAAATCAAAAACCAAAAATTTCATTCCAGCGCGTAGCGTCAATGGGAGAAGATACAAGAGTAACACAATTGCAAAGCAGCGTGTGTTATAGGGTGACCATCGAAGATGATTTCCCGGGTCAGCTCGATATCAAGTTCTCGGGCCCGTGTACCGTGAAAGAAAAAGGCAACTACACATATGACGTAACAATGAACGGGTTTTCGTCTAAGGCGGCATTTGACAACTTTACTGACGGAAAAAACTCTCCCTATTCGCTCGGATTTACTGTCAATGTTACAGACAAAATAGCCGGGCACAAGATAGCGGGGCAGCAGAGCTTTATTTTCGGCGAGTGGTAGCAGATTGCGGAGAGCGAATCAACGCGGCAATCTTTTTTAGAAATTTCAAACCTGATAGGTTTTAAGAACCTGTCAGGTTTTTATTTTAACAATATGCCTAAATATTCAACCAAAATTTATTTGCTGCAATACCTGATCGATAATTACGTGGACCTGACGCCGATTACATTAAGAGAAATAGGCGCGGCCGTTAAAGAACCCAACGATAAGAATATTTATAAACTGCTTGAAGAACTGAAAAAGGAAGGTAGGATTGTGCTGCTTGAACCTATGAATACCGAGCATGGGACAGAAGTAATTATGCAGCTGGGAAACTAAATCGTTATGCGCTCCAACGATCCTTTGCGCTAAAAAGTATTCCGGTCATTTGTGTTTCTAAGTAAATTATCCAGGTCCGAGTATTTTTCAAGGTAATCCTTATTGCTGGCAGTAATAATATCATGCGCCACATCTTTCCCGTACACATCGGTTATCTCACAGTTTCGTTTTTCGGTTCCCGGCGTATCTTTGTAAGTAAGAAAGTAATGTTTAAGTCTTTCAATTAAAGTTGGAGGGCAATCTTTTATATCACGCCACTCCCCGAAAATCCCGTCGCCTTTCATCACCGCGATTATTTTATCATCAGCCTCATTTCCGTCAATCAGGCTTAAGCCGCCAATTGGAATAGCGGGCAGCAAAATATCGCTGTGCGAAATTTCTTTTTCTGTGAGCACGCAAATATCCAGCGGGTCGCCGTCTCCCTTAATGTTCCGTTTCCCCGTTCTGTTCATACAGAGTTCGGCGACTCTTGCCGAGCAAAGCGTTTGCGGCACAAATCCATAAGGCGTCGGGCAAACATTTGAATACTTCTGGGGCCTATCCACCTTAAGGTAACCGCTGTTCTTTTCTATTTCATATTTAACTGTGTCGGTTGGAACGATCTCAATATACGTGGTAACAATTCCCGGTGAATCATCGCCTATTGGCACTCCGTGCCAGGGGTGCGATTTCAGAATGAGCCTGATCTGTTTCCAGATGTCTACTAAATTTTTATCTTCCATTTTCGGTCCCGTTCCCGCCCCGATTTAATCGGGGGGAATCCAGATTTCAGTGTTTAATTTATATTCAGCTCTCGTGGAGCTCGAAAAATTCATGTTAACCGTTTCAAATATTTTTCTCTTTAGGGCTTTACTGATTCATTTATTACTCATTTATCAAATTTCAATCTTCAGCCCGTCATATGCAATTCCAATTCGGCTGGGGAGTTTGACGCTATCAGCGTCATGCAATATGTCATGCGTCATATGAGTAAAATAAGTCTGCGCGGCGCCTACTCTCTGCGCCGCTTCCACGGCCTGGTCAAAATTAAAATGAGTCGGGTGCGGACGGTGTCTTAATGCATCAATAATAAGCAGTTTCAAATTTTTAAGTTTTGAATATTGCTCTTCCGGAATAAAGCTGCAGTCTGTCATATATGCGAAGCCGCCGATCCTGTAGCCGAAAACGATCGTTGGCCCGTGATAATATTCCAGCGGAACTATCTCTACGCCTTTAATTGTAAATTTTTCCTGCGAAATGATTCTTGTGTTAACTTCTGGAATGCCTCCGCCCCTGTATGTATCTTCATCAAATATATAGCTGAATGTTTTCCTGATATGGCTGATTGTATCTTCATTTCCGTATATATCTACCACTTTTCTCTGAAGCTGGTTGATCTGCCTGATATCGTCAAGTCCCATGATATGATCTATATGATGGTGCGTATATAACACAGCGTCAATATCTGTAATGTGGTTCAGAAGCATTTGCTGCCGGAAATCGGGGGACGTATCAATAAGCAGCTTTAGATTTTTTTTGTCGTCTGTGAAATCGGTTTCTATATAAACCGAAACTCTCAGTCTCTTATCCTTAGGATTTTTTGATGTGCACGTCGGGCATTTACATCCCACAATCGGGATACCCTGCGAGGTTCCGCTCCCCAATACAGTTACTCTCATCATGATGTTTTCTCTTCGCTCACAGTCTCTTCATCGGTATCAGCTGGACTTTTTTCAACGGGCCTTGCGGATTCTGTCTCAATAATTTTTCTTATACCCGGTTTAACAAAAATATCGTCAATGCCTATTTCTTTCAGGCAGCGGCTTACAATTGTAATTCTTTTTTCAATTTCATTCCTGCTGTTAACAACAATTAAGCTTGATTCTTTAAGTACACAGTAGCCTCCCTGGAAATTGCCTTTCTCGTATCTCACTTTATACCCGACGCGCATCACAACTTCTTCCAGCTCTGTGAGTATTTGTTTTAACTCGGGATCTATTGTCTTCTTTTTCTTCATTAAAATAATAAATGTTCTTTAAAACATAGACACGGATTACACGGGTTTCCACGGATCGTTACAAACAATTCATTACATTTTTTATCCGTGCAATACGAGTCTGATCGCTTTAAACAATAAATTACTAATGCAGTTCAGTTGAGCCGACTTCTGCATTCTTTTTTCTAAGCGGCCTAAAAATTACAATCGGGATAATAGTATAATAACACAGCAACGCTATTACAGGAACTCCGCTAAGCGCACCGAGTCTTTGCCCGAATAATCTGAGCAGCTCATCGTGATTTGGCGGATGCGTTTGGAACAGCAGCATGAATTTTATATCTATTATGTAGGTATAAACTTCTACGGGAACGAAAATAAAAAAAAGTAAATAGCACATCAATAACCAGCCGTTGTTCTTAATCTTTAATTTATTTGTTAACGCAAACCAGACGGAACAAATCAAAACTATTGCATAACTGATTATTACCACAAGCGAAGCGTCCGATATTAACTGGAAAATTGTGTTTTCCCTGTCTGGCGGGATCGATGTTCTGAATTGAAACTGATCGTAAATAAGCAGTTGGTTGCCGATCAGGGCCCTGATATTTATGGCGCCAAGCCAGAAAATGGCCGCTAGCGCCAGCATTGATAAAGCTATCTTATTGGAAGTGGATTGACCTGTTTGAGGATTCATTTTTATATTAAATGTAAAAATAGCGCTAAAAATAAAGAAAAAATATGTACAAACCAATTGCACTATTTTGATTTAAGAGCTGAACAATGGCGGGCTAATCTGAAGCAAAAGCCCGCGTTAGAAACAGCTATTTATCAAATATTTATTTATTCCGGTAAAAGCTCATCAGGAAAGTCTGGTTTTGCTCAGTAAGTTACTGCAAAATGTTAACATACACTTTAATTGTGTGCGTTTACGTTTTGTTACAATTGACTCCCAAAAAATAACTGTAAAGATTCCTAAATTAGTCTTATATTTGCTTACTAATAGCGTAATTGGGAAATATTAATTTCCCTTAGTTTGATTATTTTGCACCCGGTACATTGGGTTGGTTAGGGAGAAATTCCGGAGGATAGCCTTCAAGTAGTCATAGATTACTGCTTCAATTTCATTTCACTATTATTCGTATTATGGATGTTCTAAATATTGTATTTCTGATACCCCGGTTCAATTGAATCAGAAACGGGAACGGTCACATTTTACGATTGCCAGGGATATTATCATTATCATATATTTTACCAAATAACAAAATATTTTTAAAAAACTAATCGAAAGAATAACATGAAAACAAAACTACTATTTGTATTAGTTCTTTTGGTTGCATTTGCTGTTAACACTTTTGCAGGCGATCATGATAAGGACGGTAAAAGAAATTACAACAATAGGGTTATTCAGAACCTTCAGCTTCATGCGGTAAACACACCGCCGGTTCCTTTTGTAGTTACCCCGTTCACAGAGTCTTTTGAAACATCTGTTCCTCCATCCGGATGGCTTAATACCAGTCTGGTTGGAAACGCTGCCTGGGCGCAGATAATGGTGGGAACAACTCCGCTTCCGGGATGGAACGGCGGCGAAGCAACAACCCCTCCGGGCGGCGGCAACGCCAGCGCGTATATTACATGGGGACAGGTTGCAACTTCAAACGATGAGTGGCTTTGCACTAACCAGATCATGAACATTCAGCCGGGCGATTCACTTTATTTCTGGCTGAGAAAACCGGGTTATTGCGATGCGTACCTGGATAATATCGATATAAAGATCTCAACAACAACACAGACACCGCCTTCGCCGTATTCAACCATGGTGGTTGCGCTTATATATCCGGCAAACACTAACGACACTACATGGCTTAGAAGAGGCTATGCCCTGACAGGTTTTGCGCCAGCGGGTTCAAACATTTATGTTGGATTCAGGGAACATGTTGCTGATAACCTTAATGACGGCTCCGCTTTCCAGCTTGACCTGGTACAGGTTACATCAGGAACCGTTGGCATTCACCAGGTAGGAACAGTGGTTCCGAAAGATTACAGCTTAAGCCAGAATTATCCTAACCCGTTCAACCCCAGCACAAATCTTGAATTCGGAATTCCGAAATCAGGAAATGTTAAGGTTACGGTTTATGATATTTTAGGACGCGAAGCTGCGATAGTATTAAATGAATACAAAGCAGCAGGCACATACAAGATCAATTTTGACGCTTCAAGGCTTACGAGCGGAATTTACTTCTACAAGATCGCTTCCGGCAATTTTACGGAAACAAAGAAAATGATCCTCGTAAAATAATCATATAAAATTGTTTTTAAAAAGCGTCCGGTAATTGCCGGGCGCTTTTTTTATTGCGTTAATTCAATCTTTAATGCATATTTGTTATTATAATAAAGGAGAAAATATGCAAAAAGTCATTTTAATTTTATTCGTTTTAATATCGTGGGGAGCTGTAACATTTAGCGGCGTTACTGGAACCGCAAAAGACACTTCCGTTTCGCTTACGCTTGAAAAGAACAAACCGGGTCAAACGGTTAACTGCAGTTATAATGATTCAACGCTTGCTTTTACTTTGAAAATAGGAAATGAATCCGTTAGCGGAGTATTTGTTGATGCGTTTGATATCGACCTTCAGGCTTTGCAAATAGATAAGGATGACAATTATTATCTGCTGGTACTCAAAGGTTTGGGGCCGGATGATGATAACAACTGTTTTTTTTATGAGTTTATTAACGGGAAAATAATTCCCTGCGGGAACATCGCATATACAAATGAAATAAGAACAAACGGCGATAAGATCCTTGAAGCTGATAGCTGGATGGGGTTCTGGACTCTAAGAGAAAATTATTATTTCGATTCGAATTCAAAGTCATTGGTAAAGAAACCAAAAGAATTTTATAATGTAAATGCCGAAGGGAAAGTGACTGCAAAATTCAGGCTTCTTAATGAGAGAGATGATAAATCGTCTTCCTCAGGTTCTTTAAAACCGGGCGAAAAGATAACGGTTGTAAAAGCCGATATAACCCCTAAATGCAAAGATGAAGAAGGCAACAATAATGACTGGCAATGCTGGTGGTATTATATAAAATCCTCAGACGGCACAGAGGGCTGGTGCAGAATGCGCGACTTTCAGCAGAATGTGGACGGGCTTCCTTGGGCGGGTTAACGGACAATTAACAATTAACAGAATCAGTAAATTTATGCAAAATAATAAAAAATGCCTGAATATCAAGCAGTTTTCTTATTTTTAACCGGTTAAGGAAAGAATAACGACTTTTTTCTTTCTAACTTTTGGGATTTTTTTCTTTGCAGATTCCATATTGCAAATGTTATGTTTGAGCGAATTATGGAAAAGATAAAGTTTGAGATTCCAAATTTAGTCAGCGCAAGAGTCACCATTTATGACATCCTTGGCAGGGAAGTTGCAACGCTGATGGATAAGAAACTTACACCTGGTCACCACGAGATAAACGTAAAAGAATCGGGACTTCCCGGAGGGATTTACTTCTGCAAAATAGTTACCGACGGATTTTCTGAAACCAGGAAAATAGAAATATTAAAATAAAATCAAATTACCCCGCAAGCTTCCATCTCTCTCCAGGGATTTTCGTATCGCCGCTAATTTTCCGGGCACGAAGCTGCGGGGTATTTTATTTTCAATCTTACTGATTTACCCCGTTTTTCCGCTACCCGGCTTTATGATATATTCGTCAATAATAGCCAAAAATCAGAATATTTTGAGATTATTTTAGATATAAATCTCGTTGTTTTTGCTAACTCCCGGAAAAACTTTCTTTGCCCCGGCGTAATCTTTGCAGTATGTTTGATGCCATAGCGATACGATATAATTAATAAATCAGGTTAACATTTGCCCCCGCTTTCTTTCCCCCACCAGAGAAAATCGTATCGCTATGAATTTCTCTTCAAGGAAGATTGCGGGGGTATATTTTTTTAATATCGAATTTGTAATAATTATTAATGTTAAACATATCAACAAAATACCATGAATAAAATATTTATAACATTTCTGGCGCTTTTAATTTTTCCCTTATCGCTCCATTCTCAGACAGGCTGGAGCTGGATAAATCCAACGCCGCAGGGCAACAGCCTGGAAAAAATTCAAATGCTGAATGCCGGCACGGGCTACGCCGTAACAATTGGGAACTCGCTTCTCAAAACAACAAACGGAGGTTTGAACTGGTCAGTTATAATCGTAAATAACTCAGCAAGCCTCTATACGATGAATTTCATTGATGTTAATACAGGTTACGTGGGCGGAAACGCAGGTTCATTATACAAAACAACCGACGGCGGGGCAACATGGAACAGTCTATCAAGCGGAACAACTCTGTACATTGATGACATCAATTTTATCAATCCAACTACCGGGTTCATAGCTTCGGATGCCGCAGTCCTCAGAACAACTAATGCGGGCGCTAACTGGACGATTCAAACTTTACCCAGCGGCGACTATATGTATGCCACAAGCTTTCCAAATGTAAATACAGGTTACCTGTGCGGCGGCAGTTCAGCAAATATTTTCAAGACTACGGATATGGGGAACAGCTGGATAGATATTTCAATGGGCATCAACGAAACTTTTTACTGTATCTATTTTTCAGACGCCAATACCGGCTATACGGCCGGTTACCATGGCATTGCTTATAAGACAACTAACGGAGGCGCCAACTGGGCGGGAACAACGGTCGAAGGCGGCCACGAGGTCAGCCAGTTTGCTTTTGTTAATCCGTCAACCGGATTTGCATGCGGAGGATACAATACCATCAGCATTACAACCAACGCAGGCGCTAACTGGACGCAGCAGTTCACGCTTCCGACAAATTCCGGATTGAATTCAATTTCTTTTACCGACTTGAACAACGGATTTTCAGCGGGTGATTATGGTTTAACCGTTAAAACAACTAATGCAGGCGCTAACTGGACAAGTTCAGGATCCTGGTTCACAGTTGACAATTTTTACAGCGTTACATTTACAGACCTGAACAACGGTTACGCAGCTACTACCGCGGGAAATATTTATAAGACAACCAATGCAGGCGTTAACTGGTCGGTTAGCGATGCTACCACGCATAACATCCGGCTCATACAGTTCGTAAATTCAAATACAGGGTTTGCCGCAGGCGATAATCATTGCCTTAAGACAACCGACGCGGGCGCAACATGGACCGATATACCAACGGGCTTTACAGGGGCATCCGTCGGTTTGATCTTTCTTGATGCGAACACCGGGTATATTGCAGGATACGATAACACTTTTGTCTCGTTAATTCTTAAGACTACCAACGGCGGCGCCAACTGGGCGAATACAAATATCAGCGGCTCCGCAACACCTGCTTCAGTGTTTTTTACCGATGCAAATACGGGTTACTCGGGTGGTTTAAACACAATCATAAAAACTACGAACGGCGGAACTAACTGGGTTGAAGTACTTCATCCGGCAGCCACTACTCCCTCTTCGCTGTATTTCTTTAACGCCAGCACGGGAATCGCAGCCGGTTCAGGTTCTATCTACAAAACAACAAACGGCGGAACTAACTGGACAACGATCACAAATCCCGGGCTAAACTGGATCAATGCAATAATTTCATTAGGCGGCAATGTTCTTTTAGCGGCGGAAAATAACGGAGTAATTATTAAATCCAACGACGCAGGCAGCACATGGTATGTTCAGTCATCAGGATGCTCTGCGCATTTACGCGGTCTATCATTCCCGAATGGAACAACCGGGTACGTGGTTGGTTACGGCGGCACAATACTGAAAACTACAAACGGCGGTGACCCAATAGAAGTTAAACAGATATCGACTTTGGTTCCCAAAAACTACCTGTTGTCGCAGAATTATCCCAACCCGTTTAATCCTAATACTAAGATAAGGTTTGATATTCCCTCATCGCCCGGAAATGCATCGGTTGTGAAGCTGATAGTTTATGATATTCTCGGCAAAGAAGTTGCAACGCTTGTAAACCAACAGTTACAGCCCGGAAGTTATGAAACTGACTGGAACGCAGCCGATAAGCCGAGCGGGGTATATTTCTACAGAGTTCAAACACGCGGGTATTCGGAAACAAGAAAAATGATCCTTTTAAAATAAAGTATTGGAAGAATTTAAAGTAAGGCAATAGAATAAGACAGCTAAATTTATTCATCCGGCGGTTAATTTCCGCCGGATGAATGGTGATAAAATTAATTACACTTCGCCTGAATCAATGATCATTTCAGGCATCGGCGTTCCTGCCATATCTCTTAAATTAAAACCATGGATATCCTGCACTTCTTTAACAAACCAATCTGTAAACTCATCCTGAGCGCTTGCAAATGCCGCAAAGCCTGTAATGGGATCATCCCCTTTCAGAGTGACAATAACAAAATCGCCATGTGGTGTTTTTTGTAAGAATGTCCGTTCGCGGACATTGTGTTTCTTTCTTGATTCTTTGAACTGAGCGCTCTTTGCGCCGTTAAGTTCCCCGATGAATTTCAGCCATTGTTCCGTTTTGCCGGGAAGAATTGGCGCTGAAAACGCTGCCAGTTTTTTCATACTATACTTTCTCCTTTGGTTTAGAATTATTTTAGCGGAAGGCAAATATAATGATTCAAAGCGAGATAAAAAACTGTTTTTAGAGAAATTATGTTAACATTAATCTAACCGAACAGCCCTTTGAAAAGACCTGTTTTATGTTTACGGGCTTCGGTTGAAACAGCTGGGTTTGGATCGTTCTGTAATAGCTTTACAACTGCTTTATCAATAAATTCATTTTTACTTAAGGCAAGTCTAACTTCATCAATCGGGTCTTTTGCAAGCTTCATTTGTAAATCAACAGGCATGCCGCTCGCGTATGCTGCAACGCGCTCTCTAAGAACCGGGTTATGGTTTTCCATCCCAAATGAAAATTGTTCGTAGAAATAATTTTTTACTCCATCAACATCAAATCCAAACCGCGTCTGGTCCGGGTTTTTTGCGCTCAGAAAATATTTAAGCCATGCGCCAAATGAGTCGTTAAAAAACGGATTTTCAAAATACTCTTTTATGAAATTAACAAAATGCTTTTCGTAAACTTTCATCATTGGAAAGCTTAAGAAATAATCGAGCGAAGATTTCATATCGCTTCCGTCAAGATCCAGTATAACAAAGAACGGGTCAACGTCTTTACCCGGATGCAGCTTTGTCCAGATCGCATCAGGCAGGTAATTATCATTATTGCAGTACGGGCATTTAGCCATTCTTCCCGTATCGGAGCTTAGCTGCAGCCCGGCGCCGCATGTCATACAGCTGAACACGACAACAGATTTCTTCAGGTCGGCGTCTTTATCCTTCTCCATCAAGTCTATGCCTTCGGAATCGTTAAGAACGGCGATCGCTTTCGGATGAAATTTTTTTACAAAATCATCTGCAGCTTTTACCGGCATTACATGCCCGCAGCCTGAACACTTGAACGGCTTGTTGTTTTTGACCGCATCCATAATATCTTTTTCATCTGCAGTTTTAAAACATTCTTCGCAGTATGCCGCACGTGATGAATAAGTCATTTTATAAGCGCCCGCCTGGTTTACCGCTCCGCCGCCTATCTGCTGAATTGTGCCCGATAGAAACCCGTTCAAATATTTTATTGTTTCCGCAGATGCGAACAATTTCTTTAAGAACAAATCATGCAGCTGGATCACCTTACCGCATTCCTGGCAGGTCTCCTGTTCATGCAAACCTGAGAGCGCATGATACGTGTTGCAGTTCGGGCAGTTTACCTGGAGTTTAAATATTGATGTCTTTAGCATTATTTTTCTTACTTCCGTTTGCCAAGGAGCTTTGCTTTTAGTTTCTTAAAAACCAGCTTCGCGTTTATTGGTTTTTCTCCGTTAGACTTTCTTTTTTTCTGCTTCTTCAAGTTTGGCTGTGATTAAAACTGAATTCTTCAGGATTATATTTTGCGCTTTTCTAATGCTCATAAATTGTTTCCTCTTTTAAATAATAGGTGAATACAGGAGCCGATCTGTTTCAGACCCCCTCCAACCTCCCCCTTAAAAAAGGGGGAGGCTAAAATTATACGCGCTGAATTCAAATGTCCCCCTCCTTTCATAAGGAGGGGGTTGGGGGTGGTCTAAATTGTACTAAGCGTTACATTATAAAAAGACCGGACATTTATGAAATGCCCGGCCATTAATAAATCTTTAAAACATATAAGAATTTAGCTTGTTTTTATGTTTGAAGCTGCGGCGCCTGTTGAACTTACATTTGACTGAACAGACTGCTGATCATCAGCAGGATTGATCTGTTCGGCTCTGGCAGGTTTCTTCAGTATTCCGTACGGAATTATAACGCAGTAACCTATGATCAGCACGATAGGAGCCACCACTGTCGGCAAAAATCCGTCTACTGAATTCTGCGACATGAGGAAGTACCCGATTATCAAAACGACTATACCGGCGCCTATAATTACAAAATTCTGCTTTTCAAACGGAAACGTGATTTCCTTCTTTTGCCTTGAAGCCGGCTTTTTAATTTTCGATGTTGTTTTTGGCTGCATAAATTATATTTTTCTGTTATTAATTTAAATTAGCAAGTTCATTATAAAATATCGAGGTAGTAATGATTCCTTTTTGAAAGTTATTCAGGTTTAGATGCTCGTCGGGCGAGTGCGCATTTTCATCAGGTAACCCAAAGCCTAAAAGCACCGTGGGAGCTTTCAGGATTTCCTGGAAAGATACTACTATTGGAATTGAGCCGCCCTCGCGGATAAATACCGGCTCTTTGCCAAAACCCTGTTTCATCGCGCTGAAAGCAGCTTTTATCCATTTGCTATCGATTGGCGTGATGGCGCCTTTGCCATGGTGCAAACCTTTTACTTTTACCTTAACCGACTTCGGCGCAATCTTTTTAATAAACTCAGTGAACAGTTTTTCTATTTTTGATGGCTGCTGGTTTGGAACAAGCCTCATACTTATCTTTGCAAAAGCTTTTGAAGGGAGAACCGTTTTAGCGCCTTCACCTGTAAAGCCGCCCCATATTCCGTTGCAGTCAAGCGTGGGACGCGCCCACAATCTTTCAAGCGTCGTAAATCCTTCTTCGCCGAACAATTCATCCACGGCGAGATTTTTTTTATAATCATCATCGCTGAACGGAAGCTTGGCGAATTCTTTTTTTTCAGCCTCTGTGAGAGGAACCACATCATCATAAAATCCGTCAATCAATATCCTGCCCCTATCATCTTTCAGCTTGGTTATCATATTAGCCAAAGCGTTTATAGGATTCTCAACAGCTCCGCCATACTGCCCTGAGTGAAGGTCGCGGTTAGGTCCGGTAACTTCAACCTGCATGTAGCAAAGCCCGCGAAGCGCATAACCTATTGCGGGAATATCTTTGCTGTACATCGCCGTATCTGAAATAATGACGGCGTCGCATTTTAACAATTCCTTATTGTCATTAATAAAATCTTCAAGATGCATGCTGCCAATCTCTTCTTCGCCTTCTATTATCAGCTTAATATTAACCGGCAATGATTTGTTCTGGTTAAAATGCGCTTCAAGCGCTTTGATGTGTATGAACACCTGCCCTTTATCATCAGCCGAGCCCCGCGCGTAAATATTCTCGCCTCTTATTTCAGCTTCAAACGGCGGCGATGTCCATAGCTCTATCGGGTCGACAGGCTGAACGTCATAATGCCCGTAAATAAGAATTGTCGGTTTATTTCCGCCTGCGAGAAGCCAGTCCGCGTAAACTATCGGGTGGCCTTTTGTAGGATAGACTTTTACATTTTCCATCCCGATCGTTTCAAGATGCGTTTTTATATACTCAGCGCACTCTTGAACGTCTTTCTTGTTCTCGGGATTTGTGCTGATACTTGGATAGCTTAAGAATTTCTTAAGCTCGTCAATATATCTTTGCTTATTTGAATCAATAAAACCTGTAATGCCGTTCATTATTTATTTCCGCTCTCCTTGCTAAGCCTGTCTATCTGGTCCTTTGCAAACTGGTCATCGGGCTGCAATGTAAGGTATTTTTTATACGCGTCAATTGCCTCGGGATTCTTTTTTGCCGCCGCCAGACAATTTGCTTTCCATAAATAAGCGGACGATATGCCTGAATTTAAAGCAATACTTTTATCAAGTATCGCAACGCCGTCGTCATATTTGCCGAGATAAAAATAACAGATGCCCGCGTAAACCCATGCCGCAACGTTTTGAATTCCTAAGTCGATTGCTTTTGTAAATTTCGGGAGCGCATCTGCGTAATTTGTATCTGCAAACAGCGCTTTGCCGTATTCAAAATAAGCCTCTTCATCTGTTGAATCGATGCCTATGGCTTTTTGGAACATCGGGTAAGCTTTAGCAAAATCTTTCTCTCCTGAATACATCGAGGCAATTGTCATGTAATCTTCCGAATTCATGTCCTCAGGTTTTACCTTATTGAAGTATTCATCAGCCTTCGCGTAATCTTTTTTTGCGGCATAGTTATAACCCATGTATTTATTGGCCTCGCCGTCATTGGGGTCAACCTTGAGCGCTTCGCCTAAAAGGCGGATCGATTCATCGTAATCGCCCTTTTTGTACAGCGTCTTTGCATAATAAGTGTTGCCGCGGAGCGAGCCGGGCACTAATTCGGCATATCTCTTGAACGCATCAAGCGCGAGGTCGTATTTATCGCCAAGATAAAGTATCAGTCCTTTTTCAAAAAATGCCGGAGCGTAATTATTATCAGCGTCTGTTGCTTTTGTAAAATCGTCTAAAGCGTCGTTATACTTTTTCTGTTTGAATGCAATTGTCCCGAGCCCGTAATATGCAGGCGCGTAAACTTTTATTTTCAATCCGGCTTCGTAATTTGTCTTGGCTATATCAAAAGCGCCGCGTGCAAGGTATGCATTCCCGAGCCCTACATAAACCATCGGGTTCTTATCGTTATATGTCTTTGCCTGTGTAAGCGATGAGATAGCTTTATCAACTTTTCCTTCCGCGATGAAATTTTCAGCTTCGTTTGAAAGAACTGAAATTATCTGGGTAATATCTTCGGGATTTAAATTGTCTTTGGGCGTATTTAGCGGCAAATATTTTCTTGCCATTTCAAACTGTGATTCGGCATCGCCGTATTTTTTCTGCGAAGTATACAGTTCGCCAAGCGCCGCATATGCTTCCGGTTTTTCATTATCTATATTCACGGCGTTCTTCAGGTTCTTCTCCGCATCGGCAAGCGAACCCGTTTTAAAAAGCGCGATGCCGTAATACAGGCTCGCTTCGTATTTATCTTTCGGAACGCTTTTGAGAAGCTCAAGCGCTTTCACATAGTCGCCTTTATTCACGGCGTCAATCCCTTTATCAAGATTATCCTGTGCATAGAGATTTAAAAAGCCTGTCATCAAAACGGCTAACACGATCGCCGGTATTCTTCTTACAAAACTATTGGTAATCATAGTAATAACTGTATTTAATTTAACTGAATTATCTTTACGGGCTGGGTAACTGGCACAAGCCCGGAATTAAGAACAATTTTTTGCCCGTCATAAGCCAAAACAAAACTCGTGAATCCAACAGAGAGGTCCATTGTAAAATCAGTCGACATCAGAAAATCTTCTGTGACAAGCGGATAAGAACGGTCGGCTATATAAGCCTGGTGAAGCCCGACATATTCGCCAACCATACCGGCTGAATCAACCTCGGCTACCTTAAGCGCTTTAACCGTTGTATCAAGCGTATCGGCAAATTTTGTGACCCAGCTCATCGATATGAAACCGATCGCATTTTCATTTGTTTTAATTTCATTCAACATCTGGGTGGATGTGCTGCAAATAGCGTTGTACTTGGCGAAGTCCTGTCCGCGCATAACTTTGTCTTTAAATATGTCATGTATCGCGGCGTTCTTGCGTGCTATAAAAACTTTTATTTTCCCTTTGTAAACATCTTTGTTATCGCCTTCAAGATTTGCCCAGTCGGTAGTTTCGCCCGTAAAAATTTTCTTAAGCTCGGTGTAATTAATTTTCCTGACAGGGTTGCCGTTATTAACAATTACGCCGATCCCATCAAGCGCGATGCGGCTTTTTTTAATTTCGGTTTTATTGGCTGTGATAACGTTGTTTTCGTCCGCGGTAAAATCCCTGCCCGATACTATCGTTTTGATATTGCCGTTAGCAAGGTCGGCTATAACTTCTTTGGAGGTCTTGACCACAATATTTATCTTCGCATCTTTGTTAAGGCGGGTAAACTCATCTGCCTCTTTTTTGATGACGGGATATATGCCTTCATCCACTTCAACGGTAAGTTCGCCGTTTGTTGATTTGGATTTGATCTGGTCGTAGTTGCAGGCGTTTATGTAAAACATCGCCGCGGAAGAGAGTACAAGAACCAGGAATATTTTTATAAGCGTATCTTTCATATTAAGTTAAACACTACTAAGCCTTATTTTGTTCGGTTCAAATCCCGGTTTAATCTTCTTCATCGTCCCTGTTCCAGTAATGATATTTCCGGGGTTTTGCGGTGATTTTAAGATATGAATTGTAAGCCCTGAAAATCCCGTAGATAATAAGAATTCCCCCAAACAAATAGCGGTAGAGTTCATTATTTGCAAAATATGTTCGGGAATCAAAAATATTAATAGAAACAAGAATTCCCATCACCACAAAGATGATGGAAATTCCTAAAGAAATGTATTGGTATATTTTCAAAACTTTGTCCGCCAGTTGAGGCGAAGTTTAAAAGAGAGCTGTTTTGAGACGTTTAGTTCTTCAGCTTGAAGTTAAACGGAACAGTCACCCACACTTTAACGGGTTTGCCGTTTTGCAATCCGGGTGTGAACTGAAGGTTCATCGATTTATCTTTTACCTCATCAGCAAATACATCAGGCCCGCTAACCGAACCGACTTTAATAACGTTTCCGTCAGGCCCAACCAGAACTTTTACGGTTACCCTGCCTTCTATTCCGGCATCGCGCGCCATCGGCGGGTACTGCATCGAAGACCTTACCTGCCCGAGGTTAACGCACTCCGGGGCTTTCTCAACTTCAAACGACTGGTAAACAGTTTTCTCTTCGACAACTTTTTCTTTTTTCTCTATTTTTTCTTCGACCTTTTTCTCTTCAACTTTTGTGGGTCCGCTGTAAGTAAATTTACCCGTATCGCTGGTGCCAACAGGAGATTTGATCTGTTCAAGCTCCTGCTGAGTTTTAATTGTCTGCTCCTGCGCTTTTTCTTTTGCAACCGGTTCAGGCGTTAATGCTGTCAGATCTTTCGGCGGAGCTACCGGCGGTTCCTCGATCTTTGGCGGAGGCGGCTCATCTTTTTCATCTGCAGAGGGCGGCGGTTCAAGGTCCGTCACATTAATGATCCTCTGGTTGTTCTGCTTGCTTTTATCTTCAGCGCTAAGTTTATTGAGATAAATAACCAGTAAGTAAGTTCCTATAACGAAAAGATGCAGCACAACCGCAACCATCAATCCCCTTGAAAAGAAACGCTGGTAGAACTTCTTCAGCTCCGGGGCGCCATATCCTGTGTTGTTTATTACTTCTATGCCTTCTTGCATAACTCCTCCAAAATGAGTTATATTTTCTAAAATCCTTTACAATTTATACCCAAAAAAGTATGAATTTGTTCCGGTTTCCCTCTCTATAAACATGCATAATAGATAAAAAATTCTATATATTCAAGCTAGTCTTTCCTTGAAAAACTAACAGAAATCAGCATTTTGCTACTTCACATCCGCTATGAACATCTCAACATGCTGTTTTGCAAAGCTCATCAGGTCTTTAAACGCCGCTTTTCCTTCGGGTGAAGCCATTCCGGAGTTAAATGTATCCATATTTTCGTAATACATCTCGCATATCAAATGATATTTTGTATCCATGCCCGGCGAACCCGTTGAAGATGCAACTTCTGATTTCAGAAGCCCCGGCGTTTTGAGAACCAATGGCATGTGAATCTCATAATAATGCTTATTGAAATCATCAAGCTGTTCCTGGTCTGCCGGCTTCTTATACAGCGCGATTAATTTTATCATCTATAATGTTATGTTAATAAAAAATCTATTTTTTATTCGGCGCGAAATACGGAAGTATGCCGATCGGATTATAAACATACTTCTTAATGGTTTCAGCGCTTACCCCTAAATCGTTGTTCGAGGCGCTTTCGTTCTGCGCAATCTCAAGCTCGCTATCGGCTGAAGGTCCGTCAGTTGTAACGCCTTTTCTTACATACTTTGAATCGTCCAGCCTGTCGTCAACGTTATCATATGAACTGATATACGTCGGTAAAAATTGTTTATCGGGAATCTCTTCGGATGAGCGAACGTTAATTCCAATCTTCGGGATCACAGCGCCGTCCATAATAAATCTCTTTGGCGGATCGATAAAATAATTTCCTTCGCATATGGCGCTAAGATTATACGCAAGCATGTTCATATAATCATCCTTGGTATATTCCCTGTCGTTCTTAAATCCTTCCGGCGCGAAAGCAACTATGCGCGCGGTAGCGCCCCTGTGCGCAAGAACCAGCGTGCCAACATCGCACTCTCTGAACAGAATTTTAACATCTTCAGTTCTCATCCTGATACATCCGTGCGATGAAGGCCTTACTCCAAGATTTCCGTAATAACCGGTTCCGGCAAGCGAATGAAATCCGATACCCATGTTGAACGGCATGTAGTAAAACATTTTTGCATCGTCAAACTGTGATGAAAGGTGCAACTCCTCTTTATAGAAGATAGCAAATAATCCCGGCCGTGATTCAATTCCTTTGTTCAGCCCTTTGTTTCCGCTGGATACAAGAAGGATCTTCGTATGGCCGTCTCTGTAATGAACATAAAGCTTTTGCTCGTCTATCCTCAGCTCAAGCCAAAGTTTCCTGTCTGTATAAACAGTATCTCTTAAGTTCTTCGAGAACTGGTCTCCGCTAACTAGCGCCGAGAAATTTATATCCGGCTCTTTATGCCTTTTTATTTCGACTGATGATTCATCGCTCTCGCTGGGTTTATAATCTGACTTAAGCTGAGTGAATCCTGCAAACAAAAAGATGCATAGCAATACGGGAAACAGCAATAACATGCTGCTGCCTTTTTCGGCTGTGTGCGCAGAAGAATCGGTTTCTTCAGGCGCTGAATTATTTATTTGTTCTTCCAAAGATTATTTTAATTATTTTTTAACTTCGTTTTCAAGCCAATCCATGTTAATCGATTTCGGGCGGGTTATCGGTTCGCCCAGTACGCGGCTTAATACAAGCTGCGAGCATATTCCAAGGGACCTGGATACGCTGAATACAACAGTGTAATATTCAACTTCTTTAAGTCCGTAATGATAAAGCAGTGAGCCGGAAGCCGCGTCAACATTGGGCCACGGGTCCTTAGCTTTGCCCTGCTCTATTAACAGGTTAGGTATTACTTCAAACAATTTCTCGACTATTCCAAACACAGGATCGTCGGGCAAATTCTGTTTTCCGAAATCAAGCATTGCTCTAAAGCGCGGGTCAGTAACCCTTAGCACTGCATGCCCGTATCCCGGAATTACGAGTCCTTTATCCAAACGCTGTTTCGCAAAATGCATTAAGTCCTCATCTGTAGGCACTCCTTTAAAATGCTCTACAAGCTCAAGGACAAACTTTAAACATTCCTGGTTAGCAAGTCCATGTAATGGACCGGCAAGTCCGTTAAGCCCTGCCGCAAGCGAGTAGTAGGCATCTGATAAAGCCGAACCAACAACATGCGATGTAAAAGCGCTTACGTTGCCGCTTTCATGGTCGCTGTGAACAACCATATAAAGCCTCATCAGGTTATACCAGTCGTCGGTATTCTTGCTGACGCCGAGCATGTAAGCATAATCAGCGCCCCAGTCAAGATCGGGGTTGGATTTAATAATATCGCCTTTGCCGAATCTGGTTCTGTAAACTCCTGCAGCTATTGCCGGAATTTTTGCGATAAGGTCGAGCGAATCTTCGAGCGTAAAATCCCAGTAAACATCTTTCTTCATTCCTTTGTCATACTCGCGGCGGAATTTAGATTCATGCTCAAGCGCGTTGAGGCATGAACACAGCATAGCCATCGGGTGCGCATCTGAAGGAAACGCTTTAATGATCGCCCAGATATAGTCCGGCACTTTGGAACGTTTTTTTAGATCAGCCTGCAGATCTTTTACTTCGGTTTCTGTCGGATTTTCTCCCGTAAGAAGGAGCCACAAAATTTCTTCCGGTATTTTATCGGTCAGTTCGAGTATCGGTAAACCTCTTATAATAAGCCCTGTATCAAGGCCTACTTCGGATGTATCGCAAATGAGCGATTTAACGCCTCTCATCCCGCCTAAGATCTGTTCAACCGTTACATCTGAAATAACCTTCTTGCCAAAATCTTTTCCCAAATTCCGAACTCGGTCTCGTAAATTCGGAACTTGAGAGGCAAGTTTCTCTTTCAGCATCGACATTTAGAATAAACCCTTTCTCTTTGGTTTTAGTTTAATTATCTGTTTTTTGCCAATCTACTTTAAAAATCAGCTTTATGGGCTGAACCGCAAATATATTGAGAATTCGGAATATTTAAAAGGGGAAAGAAATAGGCATAATATAAATCAGCGCTTTAATCATCTGTTTTTACTGCAAATCATCTTTATATACGGAATTTTCTTTTTCAGACAAAATATTTCGTGATTTGTGATAAAAGGCAGGTCCCACAATCCGTCTTCTATAATATGAGCATGAAGCCTTCCGTGTTCTTTAATAACTGCCGCCTGGTATTCTTCAACTTCCTTTACATCGGTCATTAAATAGAGTTTGCCATCATCCCTAAGTATTCTTGTAATTTCATCGAGCAGAAATTTTGTGAACGCTCTGCGCTTGTTATGCCGTTTCTTTATCCACGGGTCGGGGAACAAATAAAATATTTTTTTTATACTTTTATCTTTGATGAACTGCAAACCGTTCACAACGTTGTACCAAATTGATTTTGCATTAGGAATTTTTTCGCCTTCAATTACTTTGTTGACCCACTTAACGGCGTTGCGGCGAATTTCAAGTCCAAGCACATTAACTGAGTTTTCATTAAGCGCGGTTTCTATCATCAACTTTCCCATGCCGGGACCAATATCAAGATACCCCGGCGCTTTGCCATTGGCAAATACTTCGCTCCAGTCAAGCGTTTCAAATACTCTGGGATAAACAATTTTATCCGCCCTAATATCTTTAAATGGAAGATATAACCCGGGGAATGCGTGATGCCTTAAACGTGGTGGCTGATATTTTACAAAATCGACAGTCTTCATAAGAATCCAAAAATAAGGTTTCAGTTTACATGTTGCAAGTTGCAAGTTACAGGTTAAAAAAACTTTCTATTCACTCTGTTTTCTCTATACACTCTACACACTTCATTCACTATCTACACTCTACTCACTCTATAGCTTAAGTACTCCCCTTTCCATATCCAGCAGCCATTGCTTGCGCCACAAGCCGCCGCCGTAGCCGCCAAGCTTGCCGCTCTTGTTAACAACTCTATGACATGGAATTATTATCCCGATCCTGTTCATGCCGTTTGCTGTTCCAACTGCACGCGATGCGTTGGGAACGCCTACTTTCTTTGCTAGCTCTTCATACGAAATTGTTTTTCCGTATGGAATACGCATCAGCTCATTCCAAACTTTTTGCTGGAAGTCAGTGCCCGGATAAACCAGTGGAACCTTGAAAGTTGATAAGTTCCCTTCGAAATATTCTTTTAGCTCCGCTTCAACGTGTTCGATGTGTTTATTCTTGCCGGGTATGATTGAGCATTTAAAATGGCGCTTCAGCGTTTTGAACTGGAACTCAAGCATACGCCTGTCGCTGAACTCAACCATGCAAACACCCTCTGATGTTGCGCCAATTACAATTGCCCCAAGCGGACTTTCATACAACGATGTGACGATACACTCATCAGCTCTCGACTTCCCCGGGGGCTTGCCGAATGTTTTACCGAACGCGTCGCGGAAACCGCTGTGCGATTCGTACCCGTTATTTAAAATCACGTCATCCAGGTCGCTGCCGTCTCTGATTTTTGATAGCGCTCGTGAGAGCCTGCGGCTCCTTGAATATGCCTGGAACGTCATACCGAAATTTTTCTGGAAATACCTGCGCGCACGCGCGGGCTCTATTCCCATTTTGCGGAGCTCGCCGTCGCGAACCCTTGCTTCAGGTTCCTGCTCGATGTGTTCAAGGATCTTTTTCACCCATTCGGGATGTGTGCCTGCCGATTCAAGAGGCTTGCATCTTTTGCAGGGACGGAATCCCGCAAAGAGCGCATCATGCACAGAGCCGTAGAAGACAATATTTTTTTCCATTGGCTTGCGCGCACGGCATGAAGGACGGCAAAATATATTTGTACTTTTAACCGCGACAAAAAATATTCCGTCGTAAGCGGCATCCGAACCATAGACAGCTTTTTTCATTTCAGCTGCCGGCGGCAGGGTGTTTAATACTGTATCCATTTTTTTCACTCCTTAATTTAATAACTGTACAAATATATCTTCATGCTAAAATCAGTTCCACCGATAAATGAACATTGAATTCATCAGATTTGTCAGATTCATCAAATTATTTTGTCGCAATAAGCCTCTAAGATTGTCGTATTTATGTCCGCCATAATGATAGCCCGGATAATTATATTTGGTGAAATAATTCAAACTAATAGCATCATGAAAAAAACAGCAAAAAGTAAAATCCCAAAAGACGTTGATTCATATCTAGCGAAGGTTCCGCCGAAAGACAGGGCTGCGCTTGAGAAGATAAGGAAGACGATAAAAGCCGCGGCGCCGAAATCTGAGGAGATAATAAGTTACCAGATACCGTGTTACAAATATCACGGGCCGCTGGTATTCTTTGCTGCGTTCCCGAATCATCTGAGTCTTTATGCAATCGGGAAAAAACTTTTAAAAGAACTTGCGGCTGAACTCAAGCCGTTTGAAATAAAAGGAACAACCATCCATTTCTCCACCGCTAATCCCCTGCCCGCTAAACTTGTTAAGAAAATTGTTAAAGAACGAATTAAAGAGAACGTCCTTCGAAAAAGCAAAAAGCAAAAGGCAGAAGGCAAAAACGTGAGACGGCAGACGTAAAATATAAAACGTAAGACGGCATACGGCAGACGTGAAAAGTCAAACCCCGTCTCCCCCTGCCTGCAGCAGGCAGGCCTAACAGGTCCACGATCCCGCCCGCCGAAGGCAGATAAGCGGGAGGGAGATACAGAGGGGGTGTTTCAAACCACTCCACCCCAGCTCTCCCCGAAGGAGAGGGAATAGAACAGAGCCTCACATAGAGACTGTATATAAAACTCTTAATATTTAATTTATTATTCTTTCGGCGGTTTCTTTTCTTTTAAGGTTCTTAAATTTCTTTAATTTTGTAACTTTTTTTATGGGTTTTAAAAAACAGACCCATGGGTCGTAGTTTGATGCATCTATTTTTGAAGAGAATAGATGTAAACGAGATTAGGTTTGGCCAACCGATTCGCGGCGGAGCGGCTTTTTGTGCATTTAGCCTCTCTACTTGGGAATTTTTGATAATTGTCGACCAGCCTCGAAGGCAGCGAGGTGGGATTCCCCTAAACCATCCGCGGCAATTATAATACAATCGCTTACACAAAACAAGTCAAAAATTAGTGCATATGTTTAGGTAAATGAAAAGACACGGATTTCACAGGTTAACACGGATAAAAGGCGCTTTCGGATTTCCTGTAGGTCAAAGGCATGCCTTTGACTAAAAAAAATACCGCACCGCGTGCCGCCAACGGCGGTAAAAACGCAAAGACACGAAGGACGTTGAGGAGAATCCGTATGTCTACCCGAATAATAATTGACACGCAGAGAACGCGGAGAATTTTTTATCGTCTCCCCCTAACAAGTCTACGACTCTTCGAGTCGAAGACTCGTAGAGGGGAGATACAGAGGGGGTTTTCTAACCACTCCACCCGCTAATGCACACTAGCTTTTTCTGGATCCCGCTAAAGCGGGATTTCGCCCTGCCCCTGGCAGGGCTCAAGAGGGGGAAGCGCGCCAAAGGCGCCGGGGGGTGAGGTAAAAACCAAGATTCCCGATCAAGTCGGGAATGACAAAGAAGATTTTAGAGTCCCAAGCCGGAGCTTGGGACTCAGAAATGGGGGTGAGGTAAAGTTATTTTATCATCAACATCTTTTTCACTTCTGTAAAATCAGCGGTCTCTAGTTTGTAAAAATAAACTCCGGTGGCAAGGTGTGTACCGTCAAACGTTACTTCGTATGAGCCTGCTGAAAGCGGCTGATTGATAAGCGTTGCAACTTTATTACCAAGAATATCATATACAATCAAGCGGGTGTCAAAGACATGTCTTTGACCTACAGGAGCTATATAAAAGTTTATCCTTGTTGTTGGATTAAACGGGTTCGGATAATTCTGGCTGAGCGAATACCTGCCGGCAACGGAGCTGATGTTATGTATCCCGATCGGGTCGCCGGTGCATCCCGCCGCTGAATACAGGTTATGCGACGAACTATCAGCGTACAAAACCAAACAGCTATCGCCAGACTGATACCGGAACAAAGCCTTCGGTCCCTGGAGCTCAGTCGCTGAGTAGTAATTCATTTTCACGTTCTCTGTATATGTTCCGTTACTGTTTATTGTAAGGTAGTGAACGCTATCAACCGTGGTTTTGGTTGTAAAAGCAATATAATGCGCTCGGCCGCCGCGGACTGACACAACATCCGGCGCATAATTCGGGTTAGCGCCAGATCCCATAGGCGCGCTTTCGGAAAATATGCTATTAAAATTACCGTAGTTGTTTGTAAGCAGCCATTTTACATGCCAGTTATTATTTGTAAACTGCCTGAATGTGCAAATGACAGAGCCGTTATCGCTCCCGTTTGAGCTAAGCGAGCAGTAGCCTTTCATATCGCCCGGCTGGGAGCCGCCAATGGGTCCGCCGCTGCCCGAATAAGAAACCGGCGGAGCGCCGTTAATATCACCCTTGGCAAAATATAAATTCGTACTATCAGCCCCGCCGGAGTAACATACCTCAACTGAATCAGCGCCGCCATTATTAAAATAACATATGTCAGAATAAAGCGTTCGTTGGTAACCTGTTGGGCCGGCTGCATCAGAACGGAAATAATCCTGCCCTAAGTATGAGAACGATACTCCGGAAACAGAGTAAGGATTCAGGCACCTTGCAAATTTCTGCGAGTTAACATGTATGCCTGAGGCGTTCACTGAATCAAACGAGCACACCATATAAAGCCACGCCGTTGAAGCATAGTACGCGTTATCGCTTGTGGTGCGAATGTTGTAATACCGTTTAGTCGAATCGGCGGCCGGCCAGTTTAACGAATTAAAGAAATACGCATTGATAGACGGAACCTGCAGCACAAAGCCGCCTGTCATCCATAGAGTCACGCCGCCATTTTGGCGGTATCCGTAGGTTATCCATAGATATTTTTGCCCGGTTGTATTTTCAATAAGCTCCATATCCA
>CAZMRG010000040.1:0-24996 GCA_964568655.1 uncultured Ignavibacteriales bacterium
AATTCCCGGCTGTCATTTTGTAAAAATACATACCTGATGCCAGGGAGTTTAATGAAACTGTTACTTCATAACTTCCCGGGTTCTTGAATTCATTTACCGGCGCAAGAACTTCCCGCCCGAGCAGATCATAGATCGCGATCTTAACTATTGAAGGCTGGCTCACGTCAAACTTAATAGTTGTTGACGGGTTAAACGGATTCGGATAATTCTGGTGAAGTGAAAAACTATTTGGAATATCGCTCTCCAGACCCATATTTGGCTTTGAATTAGTTCCCAGCCCGAATTTCACACATACCATATTAGATATTACATTGTGAGTGGATAATGGCAGAGAGGCCATAAATCCTGCGACAAATACATTGCCAAACCTGTCTGTCGTGATATCGTTGCCGCAGTCAGGTCCCGGATTTGGGACGCGGTATGATGAAACTACCGAGCCTGTTCCGTTAATACCCAGAACAAAAATATCGCCGCCATCAATAATGTTCTCTTTAATGCTTGAACCTGTTATATAAATCAGGTTGGTCCCAAAATTAGTCAAAGAGTATGCAATATCCGCGCTGTGCGCAATGGGGTCGTCATATCTCATAACAAATAACTGATTGCCATCCGAACCCCTGTACCTTATAGTGAGAAAATCTTCTGAGTTCGCTGCAGCCGACCTTTTGCTTGAACCAGTGACGTAAACATCTCCGCCAACGTATATAATTTTTCTCGCAATATCGTCGCTGTTTGCCGTCGCATAATTATAAGTCATAATCCATTGCTGAGCCCCGGATGAATTGTATTTTATAGTAACATAATCTTTCCCGTTGCTGTATGTAATAACATTCCCGGTGATATAGCTGTTTCCGGAACCGTCGTTTACTATAGAACTGGCCTCGCCATCCTGGTTTGTGCAGTCGCCGGTGGAAGTTGATACCCATTGGCGCGTCCCTGCAGAATTATATTTTATCGTCATTAAATTCTTATAAGCGCTAGCGCCTGCCAGTGTGTAGCCTGTTATGTAAACGTTGGAGGAGTTATCGACTGTAATTGCGTTTGCTACGTTTGTGTTTGAAGTTCCGTCTCCGGTCTTTACCCATAACTGCGTACCCAACGGATCATATTTAATCACGGTTGCAGAGTTTCCGGTGTTAACATAACTATAGCCGGCAATAATTGGGTTTCCTCCCGCATCGATCGTAATAGCGTTGGATACATCAGGATGACTGCCGGAGCTGGTATATCTGCGAACCCATTTTAGAACGCCGTTCTGGTCATATTTAATCAACACCATATCTTTATTCGTGCCTGAACCAACGCTGGCGCCCGTTACATAAATATTATTAGAAGCGTCTTTAGCTATTGCATAAGCTTCATCAGTAGAATCACCGGGTCCGTTATACGCGGCTATCCATAACTCATCTCCGAGAGAGTTGTATTTAACAGTTGTTATGTCATGGCCTGAATAAAATCCGGAAGTATATCCTGTGACGTAAGAGTTGCCGGCAGAATCAGTTGTGACAGCGGTCCCTATGTTAGAGCCATTACCTCTGCCGTTGTTGATACCGATAAAAACCGGCTGTGCGTAAGCGTTAATTGAAATACATAACGCTAAGAAACCAAGTAGAATTACACATTGTGATTTCATTTAAAATCCCCTTTCTGAAAGAAGAATAGTTTTTAAACATCCAATTAGCTACCGGTTGGTTTAAAATATTTATTATATTTCAATACGACAATAACTTAAATCGGGTAAACATCAAACCATTATGAAATTTTTTTGATCCATATACAGTGATGACGTGAGGGAATGCAACCTTGAAGCGGTCATTCAAATAATAATTCTTAAAAGAATCCTGAAGGTTCTATGAAAATATAAGAGCGGTTTTATTTCAAGTAACTCGAAGGCAATATATGATTTATTAACAGGTCATTGAACTTTTCATTTTCTTCAAGGTTAGTCAGGTGCGCTGAGTTTTCAAACAAAAGCAATTCTTTATGCGGAGCCTCAGGTATTTTGAAATACCGCTCTGCAAGTATAGACGGGGCTTCATGGTCATGTTTACCCAGCGTAAAATAAATTGAAACATCCAAACTGGGAGCCTGTCTACACCGCGAATAAGGATCCATTGTCCTTTACTGCGCAGATTTACTTTTTCGTGCGATATTCTTTTCTGCAGGAGAATATTTAATAAAATTTAAGAATTAATTTAACGATATGGGATGATGAAGTTCATCGTGTTCTTATCACTAAGATCTTCCCGAGGCAGGCAGAAGTAATAAATGCAGAAGATTGGTAATTAAACCGCCGGAAATTAATATTGATAATAATACGGCGCTCCGTAGGTTTGATTAGGAGCTAACTCAATTGACTCCGGCTCCAGGTTGAATATGTATATCCTGCCGGATGAGGATTCCTTAATTTTTACAGTGGTGACAATTTTTTCTAATAATGTACCTGTGATGGTCGTTCCGTCATCTAAAGTGTAATATACAGGTTGTCCCGCGCGGATATTATATCTGAATATTTCATTTAGACTGACAGGCGCTTCTCCCGGTTTTTTATTGATGACAAAATCCTCCTGCGTTAAGCGTTTGCCGGGAAGAATTGAATTAAGTATCGCGTTTTGATTTTCGCCGGTGTCATGTTGGGAATACGAAACTGCGACTGAAACAAAAAATAAAATAGCGCTGTAAATTATTTTTGTCATGATGCCTCACTCCTTAAATTTTTGAACAATCTGATATTTATCGAAGTTTCAGGGTTTCATGCTTATAAAACTATTTATTGATTGAATTGCTTCGGGTTTCAGACTTTAATTGATTTTTTGTTGAAATCAAGCTCTTTTTTTAAAAAAAGGGGGCATTCAGCGCTCCAATTATTAGCTATTCCATATTTGATAAATAACACTTATTATTAACAATTATTGAATTTAGTACCGGAAGTCCGTCAGTTGGAAACAGCAAAAGTATTGTTAATAGAAGATGAGTCTTACATAGCGAAGGATATTTCCGAAGCGCTTGTAAGGCTTGGTTATGAAGTTTGCGGCGTTTTTGACAACGGGCGGGAAGCGATAAATGCAATCGGCAGGATCAAACCCGATATAGCACTTGTGGATATTACCATAGAAGGCGATCTTGACGGAATGCAGACCGCTGCGAAAATAAATGAGCTCATCACTATCCCTATCGTATATCTCACTGCAAACCAGTCCAGCGATGTAATTGAAAAAATGACAAATACGCACCCATTCGGGCTTCTTCTGAAACCTGTAAGTGAAAAGGAACTGAAGACGCGCATGAGCCTCGCATTGTACAGGTTCGAGACAGAAAAGAGACTCAGGGAAAGCGAAGAAAGATATTTCAGGCTTGCAGAAAATGCAAGGGATATGATCTACAGGATGCGATTGCCCGAAGGGATTTACGAATATGTAAATAACGCTTCTTACCAGCTAACCGGTTATACCCCGGAAGAGTTTTATGCAAACCCAAATCTGATATCGGAAGTAATACATCCTGACTGGCGGCATTATTTTCAGGTGAAATGGCAAAAGCTTATCAACGGAGAAGCGGATAATTATTACGAATTCCAGATAATTCATAAATCAGGCGAAGTAAAGTGGCTTAACCAGCGAAATGTATTGTTATTCAACGGCGGAGCCATGCCTGTTGCCATTGAAGGGATTGTAACGGATGTGACCGCGCAGAAGAAATCCGAAAGCCTGATAAGAAAACAAAGCGAAGAATACCGTTCCATCTTCGATGCGTTTCCTGAAATGGTTATTTTGAAAGACACGAACAACAGGATAATACGCGCCAACAAGCTCAGCTCGACTTATTTTGGGCATAAAGTTGAAGAGATGGAAGGCAAATACCTTGATGAATTTTTTCCGGACGCCGCAGTATCATACCTTGAGCAGGATAGACAAATTGTTGTGACCGGCCAGCCAATGCTCGGAATATTGGAAAAATTCGAAAGACCGGGCAAAGGGAACGTATGGCTGAAGTTTAACAAATACCCATTCAGAAATGATACGGGCGAGATAATCGGAATAATTGTTATGGCGCAGGACATAACAAAAGAAAAAGAATTTGAAAGGCAGCTTCACGAGGCTGAAGCGCAGAGCGCCGCTTTGATCAATACCATCCCTGATCTGCTTTTTCAATATGACAGGGAAGGCAGACACATAAGCTATAAGGTCAAGGACGAGAAAGACCTGTTTGTCCCGCCGGAAATGTTTTTAGGAAGAAATGTTACGGAAGTTCTTCCCGGCGAAGTGGGAGAGCGGTTTCTCTATTTTATCAAAAAAGCATTTGAAACAGAGGAAATACAGATATATGAATATGAACTGGTTATAGATGAGGAAATCAGGGATTTTGAAGTCAGGTTTGTTAAGAGCGGCGAGGATGAGGCTTTAGGCATTGTGAGGGATGTAAGCGACAGGATGAAAGTCGAGCGCGCTCTTCGCGAAAGCGAAGAGAAATATAAGAATCTTGTGCACAATGCGCCGATAGCTCTTACAAGGTATATACCGAACAAAAGGATCTACGAGTTTGCGAATGATGAGCTGGTAAAACAGGCCGGCTTTACGCTTGATGAGCTTAACGCTATGAATGATGAGGAATTTTACAGGCAGATCCATGACGAAGACAGGGCAATGGTGCTGGCGGAATATGACAAATGGGGGCTCGAAGGATTCAAAGGAATTAAGAAACTAACATACAGGATCATTAATAAAAATAATAAGCTGCTCTGGCTTGATTCATTTCACTATGCTGATTTCAATTCCGAAGGCAAACTTCATGCTATCAACCAGATATATATAGATATTTCAGAACGCAAGAAAGCTGAAGAAGCTCTTTCAAAAAGCGAGGTCCAGTACAGGAACCTTGCCCGCAACGCACCTGTTGCGGTTACGAGACTGGTTGTTAAAGAAAGGAAATATGATTTCGTGAACGATGAATTTGTGAGGCAATGCGGTTATACGATGGATGAAATAAATGAGATGGGCGCGGCCGAGCTTGTTGATATGGTGTTTGAGGAAGACAGGCGCAGGATTGCCGGGGAATACAATGCATGGCGTGATTCAGGCTGCAGCGGTGTGAAATTCATGGAATACAGGGTGACCAAAAAGAGCGGCGATATACTTTGGCTTAACACTTATGTATATGCCGAGTTCTCAGAATCCGGGGAGCTTGAGACAATCAACCAGATATGTATAGACGTAACCGACAGGAAAGAAGCCGATGAGGCAATTAAGCAAAGCGAAGAAAAGTTCAGGGCGGTCACCGAATCGATGCGGGCGCAGATCGTTATATTCCAGGATGAAAGATTTGTATATGTGAACCCATACAGCGAAGAACTTACGGGTTACGCAAAAGAGGATTTGCTGCAAATGAATTTCTGGGGACTGATGCATCCCGAAGACAGGGATATAGCAAAACAGAGAGGGCTGGCGAGGCAAAAGGGCGAAAATGCACCAAGCGAATATGAAATGAAGATAGTAACAAAGAGCGGCGGTGTGAAGTGGCTATATTATTCTGCGGTCATGATTAAATATCTCGGCAGGCCGGCTGTGCTGGGAATCGCTTTTGATATTTCGGACAGGAAAAAATATGAGGAGGCGCTTAAGAAAAGCGAAGAACGATACCGCGCTTTTATAGACCAGAGCTTCGAAGGTATTTACAGGATTGAAATGCTGAGCCCCATTTCAACTGAGCTACCCATTGAGGAACAGGTGAATCTTATGAACAGGTACAGTTATATAGCCGAATGCAATGAGGTGTTTACTCACATGATGGGATTTAAGAACACTTCTGATATTGCAGGCAAGAGAATCGGCGAATTAACGGAAATATCCGGTTGGGATTTCTTCAGAAACATGCATCCATTTGTGGTGAATAATTACCGGACTCTGAATGAGGAATCGCACGAAGCCGCAAAAGACGGACGTGATAGTTTTTTCCTTAATAATTCCGTAGGTATAATCGAAGATGGGATGCTTCACCGGATATGGGGAACGAGGCAGGACATTACTGAAAAAAAGAAAGCCGATGACCTTCTCAAAAAATCGCTTCATGAAAAGGATATTCTTCTCAAAGAGATACATCACCGGGTAAAGAACAACCTGCAAATTGTATCAAGCCTGCTAAAGCTCCAATCTCAATATGTAAAAGATAAAAAGACGCTGGAGTTGTTCCAGGAGAGCCAAAACAGGGTTCACTCAATGTCTATAATACACCAGAAACTTTATCAGTCACGCGACCTTAGCAATATTAATTTCGGCGAGTATGTAGGAATGCTTGTCTCGCACCTGATGCAGACATTCGGCATGAATCCATATGAATTCAAAGTAAGAATTGACGCCGGCAGCCTGGTTATGTCGCTTGATAATGCAATCCCGGCAGGACTAATTATTAATGAACTGGTTACAAATTCTCTTAAACATGCCTTTGATGAAACGGAAGGCGGAGGATCAATTGAGATACTTGTTACTTACGACGATGTGCATAATTCTCATAAAATTGTGGTGCGTGATAACGGGAAGGGAATGGCGCGCGATTTTGACATTTCCAATTCATCTTCGTTCGGGCTCAAGCTGGTATCAATGCTTACCAACCAAATGAATGGCAGTGTAAGTTATAAAAGCGAAAAAGGGGCTGAATTTACCGTTATTTTAAGGAACGCAGAATATAAAGAGCGTTCCTGAATCTTTATTATGTATTTATGCGTTATCTTATCGGGGGTATGTTAAGCGGCTCTATGGTCGGTCTGGTACGGCTGACTTAAGCCATATTGTAAATTTTATTAATATCTTTCATGCATGACCTTAACTTGAAACCTGCGCAACCTTTCGGGCTATCTTCGCCTGCCAAAATCACTATAATATATTTTATCATTGGAGCGCTTTGGATTTTTTTTTCTGATATTATTCTCGCAACGCTTGTTTCTGATACTGAGTCTATAAAATGGATCTCTATTTACAAAGGATGGCTGTTTGTAATTGTGACGGGAGCCCTCCTTTTTTTGTTAATAAAGAAAGCCGTTTCACACCGCGATGAACTCGAAAAAGAACTTGTGAAAAGCGAGTTGAAATACAGGTCAATTGTCGAAACGTTTAACGAAATAGTATGGACGTTTGATCCTGAAGGAAGAATCACTTTCATTAACGGCGCCAGCCGGAGGCTGTTTGGATATTCGCCTGAAGAAATGACAGGGAATCTTTTTTTGCAGTATGTTGCGCCTGAATACCGGGACAGGGATATGGAATATTTCAAAGAAAGAATTTCTTCAGGTTCCGATATTTCGGATTATGCTACGATGATAATAGATAAGCAGGGAAATTTGAAAGATGTAATTGTTAATGCGGCGCTGACTAAAACTGATGACGGGAACGTTTCAGCGGTACTCGGAACAATTCTTGATGTTACTGAAAAGAAGAAAAATGAAGAGGCGCTAATTGCAAGCGAGGAAAAATACAGGAAATTAGTTGAATCGTCGCATGGCCTGGTTTGGGCGCTGGATAAAGATTATACCGTGACTTTTGTAAACCAGGATTCAGCTGAAACGCTTGGTTATGAGCCTTCTGAGCTGATTGGCAATAGAGTTACTTCAAAGGTCCCTCCTGAGATAGCCGGAAAAGTGGCTTCACTTATGGCAGACTCTATCAAAAATAAAAGATCCAGGATCCAGTTTGAATCCATAATGACACATAAAAATGGAAACCCGGTTTATTTTCTAGTAAACCAGGCGCTTCAATATGACTCCAACGGGAACTTCAAAGGGGCCATAAGTAAATCGCTGGATATTACTGAGAGGAAGAAAATTGAGGAACAGGTAAGGATAAGCGAGGAAAAATACAGGAACATTGTTGAAACTGCGAACGAAGGTATATGGATAACGGACAAGGATTATAAGACGACCTTTGTGAACAGGACGCTTGCAATGATGCTGGGTTACGAAGTACGCGATATGCTCGGCAGGCAATTATATGAGTTCCTTGAAGTGAATGATATTGTTGATACAAGAAGCAGGCTTTTAATGAACGATGGAGGGAAATCTTCTCTTCATGAATTCAGGTTCCTGAAGAAAAGCGGCGAGGCTATATGGACGCTGATGAATGTTACGCCTATGTTTGATAATGACGGGAATTTCGAAGGTACACTGGCTATGCTGACCGATGTCACCGAATGGAAGCGTTCGCAGGATGCGCTCAAGGAAAGCGAGAATAAATACAGGACACTTTTGGATACCTCGCCTTCTTCGATAAGGCTTATCGGATTAACCGGGGAGCTGCTATATGTAAACAGGCAAACCGCCGTATTGCATGGTTATGACAATATTTCGGAAATGATCGGGGTGAGCGTATTCGAACTATTGAAGGGTCATAATAAGACAATTTCGAAGAATGTGCTTCAAAGTATAATAGATAATGGTTTTGCAAGCGGAGAGATTTGCTTCGCCAGAAAAGACGGCTCGGAATTTCCGGCTGAGTACTATTCATCACTGTACAGCGATGAAATGGGAAGGCCAATCGGGATAATTTCTATAGTAAATGATATCAGCGGGAAAAAGAAAGCTGAGCGGGACGTTTTGGAGAGCAGAGAAAGGCTTAGCGCTATACTTGACTCGGCAATGGATGCCATAATTACAACAGACGGAAACAGGAAAATTGTATTATTTAATAAGTCCGCGGAAAAACTTTTTAACTGCCCTGAATCGGCTGCTATGGGAAAAGATGTCAATATATTTATCCCCGAGAGGCTTCACGAAGCTCACAATCATCATCTTATGAATTTTTCTGAAGCTCACGATATGATGAAATTGATGAACACATCGCTTGATGTAATTGCAAGAACTTTTGACGGGAAAGAGATACCGGTCGAAACATCAGTTTCCAAAACCGAGATCGGGGGAATGAATTACTTTACGGTAATACTCAGGGATATCGCCGATAGAATCAAATATGAAACAGACCTGAAAGACACAAATTCAAAACTTCACCTGCTGGCGTCTCATCTTCAAAACGTCAGAGAAGAAGAAAGATTGCTTATTTCCCGGGATATTCACGATCAGGTAGGGCAGGAGCTAACGGCATTGAAAATGGATATGGTAATGCTTGCGAAAGAGATCGAAAAGAGCGATGCGCCTCCTGACGGGGAAAAAGTTATTACTGAATTAAGAGCGATGGCTGAATTGACCGATAAAAGCATTAAATGGATAAGGAATCTTTCAACAGAGTTAAGACCGGATGTGCTTGACAGGCTTGGGCTTTTTGAAGCGATTGAATGGCACTGCAAGGAGTTCGAAAGACGTTCCGGAATAAAGCGCTCCGTAACTATGAACGGCTCGGATTCAGAACTTTCGAAAGAAAACTCTATAGTATTTTTCAGGATACTGCAGGAGTCATTGACAAATGTTTTACGGCACTCAGGCGCATCGGAAGTTGAAGTTATAATGTCTGTATCAGAGGAAAGTTTGACGCTTGTTGTAAAAGATAACGGAAAAGGAATCACTGATGAACAGCTTCTGGGATCCTCGTCGCTGGGCCTGATAGGAATGAAAGAAAGAGCGTATATGCTTGGCGGGACAGTTGATGTTTGCCGCGCCGGGGAGAAAGGTACATCTGTAACGGCAAGTATTCCGGGAATTAAAAACCCCGTTTATGATTGAACGAATTATAAATATCGTCATAGCCGATGACCATGCTTTAATGAGGGCGGGCCTGAAAAGAATTATCAAAGACGAAAGTGATATGAAAGTTATCGGCGAGGCCAAAAACGGCGACGAGCTGCAGGAACTGCTAAAAAGCATTTCCGCTGATTTTATAATACTGGATCTAACGATGCCTTCGGGCGGGATTGAACTGATAAATACCATTAAGAAGAAATTCCATGATATCAGGATACTTGTTTTAAGCATGCATCCTGAAGAAAGATTTGCCGTAAAATCTTTTAAAGCCGGCGCATCAGGCTATATGACAAAGGAAAGCGCTCCTGACCAGCTGGTCTCTGCAATAAGACGTATTGTAGCAGGGGGCAAATATATAAGCGGCGCGCTTGCCGAACAGCTGGCAGAAGATGTAAACGAAGATAAATCACAGCTGCCCCATAAAGAACTTTCCGACAGGGAGTTACAGATCTTTATTATGATAGCTTCAGGCAAGAAAGTGAGCGAAATAGCTAAAGAACTTACACTTAGCGTTCATACTATTAACACCTACCGCTCCAGAATCCTTGAAAAAATGAATATTAAATCAAACGTTCAAATGACGCATTATGCTATGGAAAACGGCCTTATAGATTAAAATCAGGCTTATTTTGTAGTATATAGTATTACAATTCTTTCAGATTTTCACTTATACCGTACCCTTCCCGATCAGGTTATATTTGTAGTGAGATATGAAAACAACTAACTGATGCTTGTCAAAATTTACATAGTAGAAGACTCGGAGCTCATCAGGCAAAGAATTGACAGGCTAATTTCATTTGTGGAAGATGTGGAAATCGCCGGATTTTCGGATAATTTAAACGAGGCGATTGATTCGATAAAACGCTTAAAACCCCATGTTGTAATACTCGACATTTCAGTCGAAAAAGTGAAAGGCCTTAAGATGATTTCCAATATAAAGCAAATTGTTCCAGCTCCGCAGGTTATAATGTTCACTAATTATGACTTTGAAAACTACAGGGAAAAATCATTTGAACATGGCGCTGATTATTATCTGGACAAATCTAATGATTTTGAAAAAATTGCATCAATACTGGAAAGTGTAAAAAGATACCATAAAGTAATTGACCTTATTGAAAGTTTATGATGTCGTTTGCACAAATGGATCTTTTGAGTGTTTACCCTTTATACCGAAAGGCGCTGGGAATTGCAAAATTAAGTTTTCGGTGAACAAAATCTGGGACCCTTGTTTTTCAAATAACCCTTGCTAAATTTTTAATTAGTTATCTGATGCCTGGCCGGAGAAAAAGCCGGCCGGGTTTAAGATTCAAAATACTGGGATGCTGAAAAACTCTTAACTTAGTAAATGTATTGACTGAAAACCTTAAAGCATATATGAATAATTCAGGAAATCTAAATATACTTTTAATGGACGATGGACGCTCAGAGGCCGAAACGCTGATAAATGAGCTGAAAAACGAAGGTATACCGCATACTCTTAAAAGAGCCAAAACAAAGGATAGTTTTGTTGGCGCGCTAAGCGAATTCAAACCTAATATTATTATTGCCGATTATTGCTTCCCGGATTTTGACGGAAAAAATATCATGGATATCGCCAAATCCTCGAATCCTGAGATGATGTTTGTTCTTGTCGAAAGAAAACTCGGCGAAGAAGTTATAATCGATTTAATGCGCGACGGCAGAAATGAGTTTAAATTAATTGATAAACGTTCAAATTTTATACCAGCAATAAAGTCGGCTATTCAAAAAGCCACGCTTAAGATCACTGAACAAAAAAAAGATGAAAATTATCAGGACCTTGTTAACAGGCTTGACGATGCCTTTGAAGGTATTGCAAAGATAGATGGAACAGGGTGCATAATCAAATGCAACAGGACCTTTTCAGAGCTCTTAGGTTATGAATGCATTTTGCCTCCGGGAAAAGTTCTTGAAAGCATTGTTAACGATTCCGATCTTGAATTGTGGAAAGCCGCTTTTGAAACCATGATGGAAAAAGGCAAGGCAAAGGCGGAGATCAGGTTTGTCAAAACGGATGGTTCAACAATTTATGGGGGAATAAAAGTATTAAAGAACTCCGCCGACGATGGAAAATATACAGGATTTTATTGCTTTATTGAAGATATTGGGGAAAAAAAGCAGGCAGAACAGTCTATTAAAGAAGCTCAAAACATTACCGCTGCTTCTCTTAATTCTTTGAATGAGCGAATCGCAATTTTAGACAGCGATGGAAAAATCCTTGCGGTTAACAGGGCATGGACTGCTTTTGCTTTGCTTAACGGCGAAGACCCTAAACACATTTCAGTCGGTATAAACTACCTGAGCTTTTGCGAAAACTCAAACAGGAAGAATTTTAAAGAAAGCAGGGAATTCGCCAAGGGAATAAGAAGAGTCTTAAACGGCGACACCAGTGAAGTTAACATTAAGTACACTTATCATACGCCTCTGCACGATCGCTGGTACTTAGCTAAAGTTTCAAAATTTTACGGGGAAGGTTCGCGCAAGGCTGTGGTTCTGCATGCCGATATTACAAAGAGCACGCTCGCTGAATTTGAAGTGGCAAAGAGCGAAGAGAAATTCCGCAACCTTGTAAAACATTCATCCGATATTATTTCAGTGCTGGGCAGAGACGGAACATTGAAATACGCAAGCCCTTCTGCTGAGAAAGTTTTCGGAATGGACACAAAATACAGGGAAGGAAGAAATGTTTTTGAATTCATTCACCCTGATGACGTTGATAAAGTCAAGCAGGCGTTTCAGAAAGGCTTTAATTCTCCCAACGATCCTGTTACAATTGAATTCAGGTACAGGAAACCTGACAACTCTTACATCTACCTTGAATCAATTGCGAATAATCTTTTACTGGACACAAGTATAGAAGGTATTGTTGTTAACTCAAGAGACGTTACGGAAAGAAAAATTGCGGAAGAATTTACAAAAACAGCTCTGAAAGAAAAAGAATTGCTATTGCAGGAAGTGCATCACAGGGTGAAAAATAATCTGCAGATCGTATCCAGCCTGCTTAAGCTTCAGGAAGATAATATCAGCGATCAGGGTTTCAAAAAAATATTTAAAGAGAGTATTAACAGGATTAAGGCGATGTCGCTTATTCATCAAAGACTTTACCAGGAGCACAGACTCTCCGAAATAAATTTCGGGTCTTACTTAAGCAGCATTGTGGAATTCCTGAAAGAAACATACGACGCTAATTCGAAAAACATAAAGTGCAAAATTATAGCGGCCAAACTGGATCTTAATCTCGAAACGGCTGTTCCGGCGGGATTAATTGTAAACGAGCTTGTTTCGAACTGCCTCAGGCACGCATTTGTGGGCCGCGAAGAAGGCGAGCTGTTAGTTAAGCTTGAAACAAACGGTAAGAAATGTATCACTATTACGGATAACGGAATTGGACTGCCGGATAATTTTAGTTTGCAAGATGCAAAGACTCTGGGTCTCCAGATGGTGTATAACCTTACCTTGCAGCTGAATGCAGACGTAAAGATCATGACCGGCAAGGGCACAACTTTCATAATAACATTTGAAAACCAGAATTATACCCGGCGTGTGAAAGAAGAAATAATTTAATTATTTTTGTTCAAACGAAACTTCATAAATGGAAATAGGGTTTATTGTATGTAGAAATTAGTTTAAAAATTGGCAGAAATGTCTTACGAGAGAATTTCTAAGTACAACAATAATAATAATTTAACAAATAAAAGGAAGGTAAGAAGTAATATGGAATACCTGACCGATGATCAGATGAAAAGAGAAAGACCCATCAAAAATGCATACACTAAGAAAAATAATGTGATTCAGAAGTATTTTACTACGCCCGGGCAGCATACTACAGCAATTAAGAAGCCAACGCCGGGAAGCCCGTTGAGTTTAAGCTTCATGCCGCGAAAGTTTTACCATAACAGCTAATAAAACAGGGGGTTAACGCCCCCTTTTTTATTTCTACCCATACTTAATCTCCCTGAATTGTTTAACCCGCATATTTTGATACATATTTCGCCATTCAAAACATCTTATTTTATCAATATTTTTGCCTTATGGCACGAGAAATATTGCAGGGAATAATCAATCCTTTTTATGAAGAGTTCAGAGCTGCTGAGCCGATAAAGAATATTATTGAGAAATTCTGGTATTTTAAATGCGCCAAAGGAGAAAAGAAAGAGATCAGTTTTTATCTTCTCCCTTCTTATACCTCGTCTGTCGTATTTTTGCGCGGCATTAAATCAGGCGATTCAAAGTTTATTATCACAAGCCCTATTCTAAAAAAAATCAAAATTATATCAAGCGAGGAAATAGAAATTGCGGCCGCTTCTGTCAGGCCGCTTGTTACCGGATCAATTTTTAAAATAAAAGGTTCATTAACCGTAAATAAGATCTTTGAGATGAAATCAGCTCTTGACCCGGATATTTTTGAAGACGTAAGCAATCGAATAGGCGGCTCTCATTCAGCCGTTGAACTTGTAAAATCTCTGACGCATCTTTTTATGCAGTTAAAAGATAAATACAAACAACCGGATAAAGACATTCAAATGTCGCTGGAACGGATGCTTGAGTCAGGGGGCAAATTAAAGCTGGCAGAAGTTTATGAAACGCTTTCTATAAGCGCGAGGCAGTTCCAAAGAAAATTTTCAGCGCTCTCGGGGTTGACGCCTAAGGAATTCCTGCGCCTTGTCCGACTTTCAAACGTTGCGTCAAATCTGGTTAAAAACGGATACAATCATTTTGACGTCCTTACCGAGGCTGGGTATTACGACCAGTCGCATTACGACAGGGAATTCAGAGAGATATACGGAACTAAGCCAACTGAGTTTGAGGCGAAACAGAAACTAATAAAACACATCAATTTGTTTTAACAACCTGACTCCAATACCCCTGTCGTTTTTTTACAATACCTTGCAAACAAATTCAGTTATGTTACATTCAGAATTAAATCAAAATGAGGCTCATTATGAAATATATCTCAATTATTACTTTCATTATTATGATCTCAATTTCGCCGAATACAACATTACAGGCGCAGGATAATGTTTCAGAAAAATTATTCAGTATGATTCACACCAAAGATCTGTTTAAATTTTTCAATATGTTCAATTCCGCAAAAGAGAATCTTGATGACTGGCAAAGGATGTATTTTAATGCATGGTCAATGAGTGTATTAAATAAATGCGAAGAATCTAACCGGAAAATAGATGAATTTCTTCTAAAGTATCCCGATAAGCTTAATGACGCACAATCAAAATTAATTTATGAGGCGCGTGAAAACAACCAGCTTAAGCTTGGCATGTATAAAGAAGCCGCGGTAACTTCTGAATATCTCCTCAGTAAATACTCTTACCTGATGACCAAAGATGAGAAAGAAGAAGAGGAAAACGCTTTGATAATATGGAAAGCTTGCGCAGATGTAGCGCCGCAAACATCGTTAATTTCCGCGGATTCGCGTATAAAAACCAAAAGAGATATGGCAGGCCTTTTAAATGTTCCGCTAACTGTAAACGGTATTCGGGATGAATTCGTGTTTGATACCGGAGCAAATATTTCGACAGTCTCAAAATCAGAAGCTCTTAAATTAGAGTTAAGGATGATGTCTGGATTTTTGAAAATAGGCACTGCCACGGGTATTAAAGTGGATGGGGGAATAGCAGTCGCCGATAATTTAGTTATAGGAAACATATCATTCAAAAATGTTTTGTTCCTGGTTGTATCCGATGAGTCATTAAGCTTTGCAGGCGGCGCATATGTAATTAACGGAATAATCGGGCTCCCGCTCATAAAAGACATGAAAGAACTGCATATATCAGAAACCGAATTTTTTGTTCCAAAAACGCCAATCCCATCCGGCCTCAATAATCTTGTTCTTGAAGGATTTATGCCGGTTATAAAAGTAATGGAAGGCCCGGATACTTTGTCATTTAATTTTGATACGGGAGCAAGGACAACAATTTTATACCAGCCATATTATATGTTACGCAAAAACGAAATTGAAAGTAAATTCACCCGGCAGGATATAATTGTTGGAGGGGCGGGAGGCGATATGAAAGTAAAAGGATTTGTTTTAAATAAAGTAAACCTTAACATTGGGACCTCAAATGCAGGCATCGGAGAAATTCAGCTTGCCGCTGAACTGCTTAAAGATAGCGACAAATACGCTTATGGAAACTTCGGGCAGGATTATATAAAGCAGTTTAAAACTATGGTGATAAATTTTGAAAGCATGTACGTTGATTTTCAGAATTAATAAGTGAGAAAATATTCATCCGATGGCGGTAAAGCCATCGGATGAATTTGTTGTTGTATTACCGTCTGTGTTTATACCAGCCTCTCTGCCTGCTTTCATGCCAATAATGATACGGATGCTTATTTGGGTAATAGTAGCGCCATCCATATGGATTATACCTGTAATAATTCCTGTAGTTGTATCTATAATAAAAAGGATGAGGATAATAATATGGCCAGAATACAGGCTCGCCGGCCACTATCTGCACATGCGGGGTTGAAACATATAACCCAACATGCGACTGCCCGTAAGAATTTTTTGAAAAAATGAATAACGCCAGCAATATCAAAATTCCCAGGCTTATCTTCCGTAACATATTAGACCTCCTTCCTTTCAATAAGAATATTTGAACTGTTCATTTTCATCAAATCCATTTTCAGCTTACTTATTGTTCATTTTCATTTGGCTAGTAATACCTGAAATCGCGGATAGGCTGCGTATGTTTTACGATTCCGTAATAATCCGCTTCAGGCGTTATCGTTTTTGTGTCGTATGACCTGAAGTCGCGGATTGGCTCTGTTTCATTGTTCCTGTAAAAATACTCCCTATCATAAAGCGGGTAAAAAGAAACAGTCGCTATAGCCGGTGAGCCGGGCGTCAATCCTTCGCTTGCGCCGCCGCCTTCGCTGAGCTCAGCCCCGTACGCCGTATTTACAGGCATTAACTGAGTCTGATCAGTCTCCTGGTTCCCGTAGTCTTTATTCACGCTGTGCAGCCATTCACTTCTGTGCGCGTAATACCTTATGGCTTTATGGGATATGTCATTATCGCCATAAGATAATACCTGTGTAAAAACCAGTAAGAACAAAATTGAAAATATGGATAAGATTTTTTTTGTAAACATGATTTTGCCTCCTTACCTTTAAAAACGAAATCAAATCGAACAGGGTTTCAAATTGAGTAATTCAAAATCAACGGTTTAAAACATTTGTTCATAGGTATATAAAAAAAAGAGACTTGAAAAATAAGTCCCTCTTTTACAATTAATTGAGTAATTATTTTTTGGACAAATAAGAATATTTATTTTACCAAATGAACGGTATCAGACGATACTTCACTTTATTCTGATACGCTACATATCCTTGCAAATTCTTTGTCAGGAATTTTTCTTCATCAAATAATCGCCATATTAGCGCAGGCGTCATGAGAATAAACACGGCAAAATCCCACCATGAGCCAAGCGCTAACGCCATACCGATAAATAAAAAGAGTGCGCCGAAGTACATGGGGTGCCGCACGATAGAATATAATCCTGTTGATATTACTTTCTGTTCAGCATAAACTTCAATTGTCGCAGAGGTAAACGTGTTTTGTTTGTAGACAAAAAATATTATTAAGAATCCAATGGCGATAAGAACATTTCCGGCTGCAGATAAATACATAGGTACAATAGACCACCCGTAGCGGCGATCAAGCGCGGGAACAACCAGCATAGCAATAAATCCTATCGATGTAATGAACTGTATTATCTTCTGAGTTGTTTCCTTTTCAGCAGTCGGGCCGGCATATACCCTACGTTCTAAAAGCTTTGTATCTTTTTTCATTAGGTAAAGTGTGATTGCTAAAGCCGCAATCCCGAACACAGCTAAGAATGCCCAGCCCTGCCAATAGTTAAATGTCCCCGCCGGCAGGAAAAGCGCAGCTCCCATTGCTATCATAAGGAAAAGGAGTCCGCCGAAAGCTTTAAGAATTAAGTTTTTCAATGAAGTCTAAATTGAAAAAAAAGAGAGACTAAATTGCCTCTCTTTTTTGCATAACTGAGCGGAGAGGGAGGGATTCGAACCCTCGATAGCCCTTAACAGACTATGTCGGTTTAGCAAACCGGTGGTTTCAGCCACTCACCCACCTCTCCGTGTTAATTTAGCTGAATTATTACCAAACATAATCATTTCTCAGGAATTTTCACAGACAAAAAATTTGGCTTAAATAATGGCTCAGAGATTACTGACAACAACATTTGATTCCCGGGAGATATTACTAAATTCAGCATTGAGATTTAAGTGTCTATGAGCGAATTTGAATTAAATATTTCGTAATTTCTAAATACTTAGAAGGATGACGATGGTTAAAAACGAAAAAAATATATTTCACAAAAAGCTAATCGGCAAGTGGGGCAAATTTACAATTTATCTTGTAGATGATGAAATTGTGCGCGATAAAGCAGAATATGCGGAGGAATTCAGCGACTATGGCGTAAATATAGGCAAAAGGGGACTTTCTACTCTGAATTTTAAATTCATTCCGAAAGATGAGATATGGATTGCCAAATCCATTAAGGCATCAGAAAGACATTTTATTATCGGCAACGCCTTATCATACATAAAAAATATCGAAAATCGAGTTGAGCCGGGCAAGGCTTATGATAATGCGCTTAAGCAGGAACAGGACCGCCGCACAAATGAAGCGGTTAATAAACTTCATATTAAGACAAAGACGCCTCTTGAGAATCCGCTTCACAAAAATGTTCCTAAGAAAATTTATAAGAGAGTATACCTGACAATTAAAGATAAGAAAGACGTTGTAACCGTCTATTTGATAAATGCGCAGGTTGTAAGGGATCTGTACAAAACTGATTATGTTGAAGGCGGGCATGGGTATGTTTACGAGTGGATCCCGGAAAATGAAATCTGGATCGATGTGAAAATGCAACCAAAAGAGATTCCCGTAATATTACTCCACGAATATTTGGAAAGAATATTAATGAAGTATAAGAACTTCCCCTATGTAAGAGCGCATAACGCGGCGCTCAGGGTTGAATTCGAGCACAGGGGAATATTCACTAAAAAAGACGCCGCATCGTTAAGCAAAAACGTTGTGCTCAATAAGCTGCTTCAAAACATCAAGTACTAACTAGGCCTCAGCATTTATTATTGAATTTACCTGAAAATACTACGTTGAGGGCTTAAAATCACTAAATTCGCTAGCATTTTCCTTTTAAAAAACTTTTTTAACCGTTAAATTTAATACACACAAATTTATTAAACACATAATATGAAAAAGAGCCTTTTACTCGTTTGGGTTTTAATGGTATCGTTCATAATCTATTGGCCTTCCTGTTCATTTGCCCAGGAATCTGATCTGAATAAAATTCTTAAATCAGGGCAGGATGCCGAACAGACAGGCAATTATACCGAGGCATTGTTTTACTATTCAGCTGCAATTGACGCTGACCCTGCATATGTAGATAGCTATGTATTCCGCGGCGGATTATACAAAAGGATGAAAAACTATCCCAAGGCTAAATTAGACTACCAGCAAATAGTAAAGATCAATCCGCAAAATGAGCAGGCGTTTATGGATCTTGGATTTATTGATACAGAGCTCAAAAGTTACGCAGATGCTGTAAATGATTACAGTTCAGTTCTTGGTATCAACCCGAATAACGCCGATGCATATTACTGCAGGGGAAATTGTTATAACTCGCTAGGAAAGTTAAAAGAAGCTGCGGGCGACTATTCAAAGGTAGTTGAACTGAATCCGACAAATTCCGATGCGAGCGCTAAACTTGCTTCAATAAACAGCCAGCTAACGCCCGAGATAACTTCGGTTGATAACCAGAAAAAGCCTGATGAAAAAGTTGAAAAGAAACCGGACCAGATAGCTGAAAATAAGCCTGATCAAAACGTAGAAAAGAAACAGGATGATAATAAAACCATTATAGAAAAGGAACCTGAAAAAACCGGCGACAAAAAAAATGTTCTTGTTAGAGAGAATCAGCCTGAAAATAACAATGTGGCCGATGATAACAGCGACAATCAATCAGATATAGCAAATAATACTACTACAGAGAATGTAAATAATACTCCGACGGAGAATGTAAACAATACTCCGATTGAAACCACGAATAATACTCCAATTGATAATACTCCCGTTACTGAACAAAAGAAAGAAGAAGTTGCGCCTATAGAAGAACCAAAACCTGATATAGAGAATTTTATTATGACTGGGCTTGGCTACTATGAAAAGAAACAATATCAGAAAGCGTTAGATGAATACGATAAAGCCGTGCAGGTTGACCCGAATTTTTATGAAGCGCATTACCATAAAGGCAGAGCTTATACGGAGCTGAATGATTATGATAACGCTATAAAAGAGTATACCCGTACTATTGAGCTTGATCCGGGACACGAAAAGGCCCATGTAAACCGCGGATATATCTACAATGAGCTGAAAGATTATGATAACGCTATCAGCGATTACAAAAAAGCGGTGGAGATAAATCCCAAATCAGTATTCGGTTACTACAACATGGGGGTATCTTATTACAATATGAAGAACAAGGATGAGGCGGTTAAGAGCTTTCAGCAGGCTGCAAGGCTTGGCGATACTGACTCACAGGAATGGCTGCAGGGCAATGGGTATAGCTGGTAATGGGCAAATATTAAATAATAAATAGTAAATATCAAAAACAGAATTTAGAAACCCACAACTGTTTTTATCTCAAAAAGGCGGAAATTTTATCCGCCTTCTTTTTTAAAAAGAATAGAACCCAGCAAATTTTCCATACATCATAATCAGAATTTATAATTCAGGATTTTGTATATAAGCTTAGCTGTCAGGAAATCGGGAAAGGTATAGTTTTTTCGGGGAGCAAGCTCAACAACGTCAAACCCGACTACATTCCGCTTCTCACAAACTGTATTCAACAGCCTCATTGTTTCGTCCCAGTAAAAGCCGTTTGGTTCCGGCGTTCCTGTGGAGGGCATTATAGACGGGTCAAAGTAGTCAACATCAAACGTTATGTAAACGTTTTCCCCGAGCGTGTCAAGAATATCATGAATAAGCTTAGCGTCAAAACCCTCGCGCCGTATTTGATGAGCGTAAAATGTGTTTATTCCTTTTTCGACAATGAAATCAAATTCTTCTTTTGACTGCGCGCGGATGCCAACCTGCGTTATGTTAGTAGTAAACTCAGCCACCCTCTTTGCAAAACATGCATGCGAGTATTTTGTGCCTTCATATTCTTCGCGCAAGTCTGAATGTGCGTCAAAATGAAGAATGGACAGGTTTTCATATGAATCGAAATGCGCTTTTATCGGCGCGGTGGATATAGTATGCTCGCCGCCTAAGGTAATTACAAACTTGTCCTCATCTATTAATGATTTAACATTTTTGTAGATCAGGTCGAGAGCCTTTTTCCCGTGCAGATTTTTAAAATCAAGAGCTTTTAGCGCCGCTATACCATGCGAAAAACAGATCTCCTTACCAGTCTCCTCATCAAAGAACTCGACATAATGCGAAGCTTCAAGTATTGCCTCCGGACCATTGCCTGCCCCCTTGCCGTACGACACAGTCTTTTCATACGGACATGATAAAATAACTATCTTCGAGTTTTCAAATCCTGAATACTCTTTTTCTATTGCGAGGAAATTTTTCTTCAGCGGAAGAGTCTGAAACTTATGAGACATTATCTTACTTCTCTGGCGTTAAATTCATTTACAAGAATAGAACGGATCTTATCATAGTTACTGCCTGTATTATCTTTAGCAGGCGTTGTATCGCGATCAGTTTTTGTCGGCGCAGGAGATGACTTTACCACCGTTATATTAAGCGGCGTACCGAAATAAACCGAGATCTTATCGGCGATGTAATCTTTGTAACCGCTCAGAAGCTCGAAATTGCTTTCATCAATTTTAATAACGCAATTTCCTTTCCCGTCAGTTTCAAAATATGAATCTTTTACTATGCTGTAGATCCACATTTTCTTTTCCGCTTTTATGCGATCCTTAATAGAGGTCCAGTGCGCGTCAATATCGCCAAGGGCAGAAGAAATATCCACTGTTTCGTAATGTGTTTCTGCAGGCGCTGAAATATCCTTAACAACCGCGGGACCCTCCGCAGCGGGGGCTTCATTTCTTGTATCATATTTAACCTGAACAGGATTTTCTTTGGTTGATTTTTCCCCGGATGTTTCTCGGGTTGCCGTAATCCTTGTCTTTCCGGAATTTCCGCCTGTCTGCCCCGAGCTAATCTCTTTTATTTCGTCAAGTATGTGCGATATATCTCTTGTATCGGTAAACTTTATAAGCTCAATAAGCAAAGCTTCTATCAGTGTTCTCTGGTTTGCCGAATACTTAAATGTATACTCGGTTTGAAGTATAAGCTTAAGCGAATTGATTGTCTCTATCTGTGTGAACTTACCGGCTAAATGAAGATATTTTTCTTTTGTTGTTTCTGATTCAAGTATAAGCGCGGCTGAGTTTGTAGAAGCGGCGATCATCAGGTTACGATAATGCTCTGCAAGCCCGTCAAGGAATGTCTGCATATCGTAACCCTTGTTCATCAGCTCGTCAAAATAATTCAGCAGGCCGTTTGCATCCTTAGCCTTTACAAGTTCTGAAATATTAAAATATACGTCGCTTTGAGCGATATTAAAAAACTCTTTCAGCTTTTCAAAAGTGATATTATTATCGCAGTATGCGGCTGACATATCAAATAATCCCTGCGCATCCCTCATAGAGCCATCGCCTTTTTTTGCGATAAAGAAAAGCGACTCGTCGTCAATTTTTATTTTCTCGTTATTGGCGATTTCCAGAGTGCGGGATTTTATTTCCTCAACTGTCAGGCGCTTGAAATCAAATTTCTGGCACCTGCCCAGAATTGTCATCGGAACTTTCTCAGGGGATGTGGTCGCGAAAATAAATACTACATACGGGGGCGGTTCTTCCAGCGTTTTGAGAAGAGCGTTAAATGACGCGCCCGTAAGCATATGCACTTCATCTATAATAAATATTTTGTACTTCGAGCGCACCGGGCCGTACTTGACCTTTTCCTTCAGTTCGCGCACGTCTTCAATATTCCTGTTCGAAGCGCCGTCAATTTCAAATACGTCGGGGTGGTTGCGGTTATCGTTCTGAATTTCTTTGCAGCTTTCGCACACGCCGCATGGGTCTCCGTCAGGTTTCCTGTTGAGGCAGTTCAGAGACTTAGCCAGTATCCTGGCGACAGTAGTCTTGCCCACGCCTCTTGGCCCGCAAAACAAGTATGCATGCGATACGCGGCCGCTTTTCACGGCATTTTTCAGCGTCTTTGTGATGAACTCCTGCGATGTAACATCGTCAAAAACCTGCGGGCGCCACTTGCGCGCTGTAACTCTGAATTCTAATTCTTCCGGCATTTATTATTATTTATTAACATGCAAAGATAGCATTAAAATTTAAACATTAAATATCAAAAATTAAAATGTAAAAGCAAAATTCAAAATTTTCTTTTATCCTGTCCCAAACCGGAGTTTAGGACGGAGGTTGAAAAAATTAAAAATCAATATGGAATTTAAAAATCTAAAAAATTTAATCTCGTTCCCAAATTCCGGTTTGGGAACGGTATCAAATTGTAATTTCGATATTTGATTTTATTTCTTGAAGTCTATTCCGCAATACTGAACGCTCATGTATCCCTTATCATAACGCATCCAGCAGTTTGCGGTAAAATCGTTATATGATGAAACGCTTATATAATCGCCAAAGAAAATTTTCTTCTTTGGCATAAATGGCGATTCAGAAATTTTCATGTTCTTGAAATTATCGCCGCCGTCGGTTGAGCGGGCAAGATATACATCGGTGTTTGCGTCAGAATAATTTCTCCTGTCGTAAAACAGAATGTTTATCGCGCCGGTTATCGGGTCGACGCTCATCCAGCTCATGAACTGCTGTTTGCCGTTTCTCAGCGGATCGTCGTTTACGCGTTTGACTTCACTCCATGTGTTTCCGCCGTCGGAGGACTTAATGAAAAATACATCCACATCGTTTACGCCGTTTGTCCTGTCCGACCAATTCACATATATGTTGCCCCTGAAAGAAGAGTGGCTTATATCACAGCCCGTGCATGGCATTCCGTTGCACCTGTATATGCTGTCGATATCATAACACCATCCGCCGGCCATCTGGGTTATGACTGTTTCACCTGACCATTTTATGCCTCCATCTGTTGAGCGGTCAAATGAAATCCCCATCGGGCCCGCCCAGCAATCGTAAATTTCACCGTTTGGCCCAACGCATGGTACGGCGCCTTCAACTGTTAAAGATGAATCTTTGCAGTCTCCGGCATAAGTATTAATTCTTTTTGCATCGCTCCATGTAATACCGCCATCAGCAGACATTGAAAATAATATATTAGAGCTATCCAGCGGATTCTTGCTTTCATAGCTGTCAAACTGCGTCCAGGAAAGATAAAGGCTGTTTCGCCACTTGCTGTCCGAGAGGTCGACGCATACGCCGGGTTTATCCTGCTGTTTCGGGCGGTTGAGTCCGGTGAACGTGCCGGGCGCGCTCCACGACTTGCCCCAATCGGTCGATTTCTGGCAAACCATCCTGTCTATCCAATGCTCCCGCGATGGCATTGAAAGATGAAAATAATAACCGTTCCCTTTCAGGTCGCATACCACTATAGGATCGCCCCACACTCCGTAATCATCCGACTTCATATATCCAAAACCCCATGTTTGGCCCGCATCTGTAGAATAATAATAATTGCTGATGTTGGAAGCGGCAATTATGTTCTGCGGATTCGAAGGATTAACAACGATTGAAACTTCGTTTGGCCCGTTGTTTTCGCTGTTAACCTGGATATTTTTATATTGTGAATAAGCTGATGTACAAAAAAGGAGGGCAGTAAGTAATATTATTATTTTCATCAATTATATTTTAGTTGAATAAAATTTAACCCGTGGATTTACGTACCAAAGCCTGCGCGGGCAGATACGCAAATCCCGGATCGATTACTTTTTCTACTTTGTCAATATTCCCGATAAATCGGGACTTCAAAAATAGTCCTTTGGACTATTTTATCAGCATCATCTTTTTAGTTGCTTTTAGAGAACCTGATTCCAGTGTATAGAAATAAACTCCTGAAGCATTGTCAGCGGCATCCCAGTTAATTTCATATGAGCCGGGATTAAGATTTCCGCTGAACAAAGTTGCAACTTCTCTCCCCAGCTGGTCGTATACTTTCAGCGTGGAAGCGCCTGAAACCTGCTTCGGAATATCAAACCTTATTTTCGTAGTAGGGTTAAACGGATTCGGATAATTCTGGTTCA
>CAZMRG010000041.1:0-24594 GCA_964568655.1 uncultured Ignavibacteriales bacterium
TCTTCCAAAAGCATCGTTTGTCTCAATTGTAGTATACAATGAACTTGGTCAAAAGATAAGGGATTTGGTTAATCAAAGTATGCAGCCTGGTTCGTATAAAGTTGATTTTGACGCGACAAACTTGCCCAGCGGCGTCTATTTTTACAGAATAAATGCAGGGACTTTTGTGCAAACTAAGAAAATGGTTTTAACAAAATAAACAGGTTTCTAAATTTGGTAGAATAAGGATTTTACCTGTTAAAACAATAAGTTATAGGGCGGTTTTAAACCGCCCTTTTCTTTTGGTTAAAAATGAGGCAAATTGATTAAAAATTCATTGCAAATTGCACAAATACTGCAGAATTCATTGAAACTCACGGGCATTATAAATATATTTGTTATTCCCATAAATTAAAGGTTTAGGATGAATTATAAGAAGATCAATTACATTGCAGGAGCCATAGTATTTCTGATTTCAGCTTCAGTTTATTTATATACTAAACAGCCTACTCTCTCGTTCTGGGATTGCGGAGAATTTGCCGCTTCCGCATTTACGCTTTCCGTGCCTCATCCACCCGGCGCTCCGCTCTGGACGCTTGTTGGCAAAATTGCGACTATACTGCCCATAGGCTCTAATGCCGCCTCGCGTATTAACGCAATTTCTGCATTAAGCTCGGGTTTGACCGTAATGTTTCTATACCTGGTAATTGTATCCGTAATAAGGAACTGGCGCGGATTTCCAAAATCAGGGTGGGATGCCGTAATGGTGTTTGGTTCCGCCGCAATCGGAGCGCTTTCATATGCGTTTTGCGATTCGTTCTGGTTTAACGCGCTTGAAGCTGAGGTGTATGCATTCGGAACGATGCTGATTGGTTTATGTGTTTGGCTATTGATGGTTTGGTGGGAAAAAGCCGACGAAAAATACAGCGAAAGATATTTGCTGCTGGTTGCGTTCATTGTGGGGCTTGCATTAGGAATTCATTTGCTTGTTGTACAGGTGATTTTAGTCGGCGGCATGATGGTTTATTTCAGAAAATATGAATACAGCAGGAAGAATTTTATAATCGCTATGGCAGTTACATGCGCGGCATTTGTGCTGGTTTATCCTGTAATAGTGATCTGGTACCCAAACTGGCTTGGCGGAAGTATAAATCTTTTCAAAACTACGCATAGCGGAGTGGTAACTTTTTTAGCGGCGCTCGTAATACCCGTTTTGCTTTACGGAACTTTTTGGGCATATAATAAAAACAAACGCGCATTGTCGCTGGCTTTTATATCAGTGTTTTTGATCTTCACCGGTTATTCCGTTTACACTACTGTTTTAATCAGAGCAAAAGTTGATAACCTTCCTATAAATGAAAACGATCCTAGAGATATTCCGACATTAGTTTCCTATCTTGGCCGCGAACAGTACGGCGATGCGCCGTTCTGGCCCAGAAGATATTCTCAGGAACCGATGCATAAAAGAACATGGTCAAATTATTCAAGCGATATGGACTTCCTGTGGCGATACCAGATAAATCACATGTTCAACCGCTACCTCGGCTGGCAGTACATCGGACGCGCAGGCTACGATATGGATAAAGGGATCGACTGGAGCAAGTTTTACGGCATACCGTTCCTCATCGGATTATTTGGACTATTTTATCATTTCCGGAAAGACTGGAAGCTTGGACTCACATTCCTTTGGATGTTTGTCTTGATGGGCGTACTGACCGCTTTATTCCAGCGGCAGCAGGATGCGCAGCCTAGGGAACGAGATTATTTTTACGAGGGAGCGTTCTTTGTATTCTCATTGTGGATAGGCCTTGGCGTGATGGGAATTCTGGAACTGATCAAAGATAATATAAAAAACTCGCAGGCGATGAAAACCGCCGGAGTTGTATTTTTATTATTTGGTTTTGCAGCAGTTCCCGTAAACATGGCGAGAGTAAACTTCCATTATAATAACAGGCATGATAATTATGTGCCGTATGATTATGCGTATAACTTATTACAGGGACTTGATAAAGACGCGATACTTTTCACCAACGGAGATAACGATACCTTCCCTCTTTGGTATTTACAGGCAGTCGAAGGCATAAGGACAGATGTGAGAGTTGTTAACCTTAGCCTTATAAACACAAACTGGTATATAAAGGAGATGAAGAACGAATCTCCTTATGGTTCCAAAAAGGTGCCCATCAGTTATACCGATGTTCAAATCGATCAGCTGCAGAATACTTCATGGGGTGATTATAAAGTTGTAAGCGTAAGCGTGCCGCCGGAGGCATATCCTGTCGATATGAAAAAGAATAATGAAACGCCTGATAAGCTTTCGTGGAAAATGCCTTACACCTGGGTTGCAACCGGGAACATAAAAGCTATAAAGATACAGGACATGATGATATATGACATCGTAAAGACTAACAACTGGCAAAGGCCAATTTATTTTTCAGCCACGGTTGGGGCAGATAATTACATTGGGCTTGATGAATTCCTGGTCAGCGAAGGCATGGGTAAAAGAATTGTTCCGTATAAGCCCGCGGCGCCTGAACAATTCAGGGTAGACAAGGACAAAATGTCAGCCAACTTTTTAAAGACGCCGTCTGCTGTTTCTAAAACGCCGCAGGATGGATATTTTTTCAGAAGCTTCAACAATCCCGATATTTTCTTTGATCAGGTTCACGTTAATATAGTTCAGAATTACAGGTCACAATATCTGACGCTTGCGCACGCGTATTTTGACGACCAGGACTCGGTTAAAGCAGGCGAAGTATTGGATAAGATGGAATCAAATCTGCCGAGAAAAGTTATCCCAATGGATTACAGGATAGAATACGATGCGGCTACTTTGTATTATAAGATAGGCAATAAGAGTAAGTTCGATGAGTTATCCGTCGAAGTGGAAGACGCCGCGCAGAAAGAGATGAAACGCAATCCGAACGATATTAAATCGTATTATAATCCGTACAGAATATTACTTGATATTTATGATACCCGGGGCGATAAGCTTAAAGCTCTTGACGTGCTTTACCAGATAGACAGGCTCTCGCCGAATAATCCGGATATAAAAGCGAAGATTGAATCGCTTAAGAAATAGTCGTTCCACGATTTAAATTTCAAACCTGACACGTTTTTAAAACCTGTCAGGTTTTGCTCTAAAAACCATTCAGGTAAAAATAATCTTAGATTGTTAAACTCAAACAAAGTTTTTTGAAAAAAAAGGAATCTAATAAAAGTTCCGTACCTGCAAAAGATATCAATATTTTTTTCAGTACGTGGAAGTGTTTGCTTGTGCTGCTTGGATTCTGGATAATTCTGTTCAGAAATCTTCTGACCGGCGCTTCTTGGCTTTATGACGACTTCCCTTACGTTTATTATCCGGGTAAAGTACTGGCGGCTGTTTCGCTGGCAAAGGGCATCATGCCGTTCTGGAACCCGTATTCATTCGGCGGAATGCCTTTTTTAGCCGACCCGCAAATTGCGATATTCTATCCAATCACTTATCTTCTGAAATATTTTGTCTCCGGCGATATGCTTTCGCCCTTGGTAGTGCAGATCGCAGTTTTGATTCATTTCCTCATAGTTTCAGTTTCCACTTATTTCCTTGGCAAAGAATTAAAGTTCAATAACTTTGCATCGCTGATATTTGCGCTCATGTTCTCGTTTTCTAGCTTTACCATATTGCATGTTATACATATGAATATACTCGAAACAGCAATGTGGCTGCCGCTTATTTATCTGCTCTTTCTTAAGTTTGAAAATACAGGGAAATGGAATTATGTCCTTATAAACGGGCTTGTAATGGCGGTATGTATTTTTGCAGGTTACCCGCAGTCGTATTTTTTCATCATGATCTTTATGGGCGCCCTGATACTGCAAAGGATCTATTCAAGATATAAAACAAAAGACTTTAGCTTTATCAAAAAATCTATCGGGGCATTTGCAATATTTTGTGTGATTGCATTTGGAACAGCATCTATCCAGCTTACATTAACAAATGAATTTTCGCAGAACACCGAAAGAACGAATATCGGTTACGACTTCGCCAAGCAGGGCTCAATGCATCCGTATGATCTGCTGACAATGCTTGTGCCAAAGATATTCGGCACTTTTAACTGGAACCAGGATTCGAAGGAACTGACATATTGGAGCGTCCAGAAAAGCGGCGGCCACCAGGAAGGCGCATGGATGTATACAGTATCGACAACATATGTCACTTTGTTAGCGCTGATCCTTCTCATCCCTGCCATTCGAATGGCATATCAAAAAAAGATAACCGGATTACCGGTTCTGTTTCTGTCTATATCCGCAATATTAGCTTTATTGTTTGGTTTTGGAGGTAATTTCTTCCTGCATAAGCTGTTTTTCGATTATGTGCCGCTGTTCAACAAGTTCCGTAATCCCGCGCACGGCATGTTCATTTTTGTTTTTGTTTTTGCGCTGCTTGCATCTTACTCGCTCAATGCGTTGATGACTGATAAAAAGAAATTCGCTGCATATTTTTCAAATAAATATTTGCTGATACTTGGCTCGATAGCGCTTCTTTTATTTATTATGGGAAACGCCGGTACGTTTAAGTCTATTTTTCCTCTTGCTGCAAATCCGGAAATAAATTCATGGATCGCATCGCAGGTTAATTTATTTTTTGTCCTTGCGGCTCTCTATATTGGAGCGTTGTATCTTTACATGAATGATAAAGTTAATATAAATATTTTTTCCGTAACGCTAACAGCAATTATACTTCTTGATATATACTTATTCGCATTCAACCAGAATAACGGGAGTTCTAATCCCGCCGATATGTACAAACAGAACGCCAGCCTTATAAGCAGGATGAAGGAAGAAGGCAAATCGGAGGTATTCAGGATTAACATGCGCGATGGCGGCAACATGCTTTTCCAGCGTTACCAGGGAGCCTTGGACAGAATTCAATTGCTGGAAGGCATTAACGTGCTTAAATTAGAGCGTACTTTCCCGCCTAACAAGCCTGATTCTAACAGTACTCAGTCATATGACTTAATGAACGTTAAGTACAGGATAAAAGTAGATAATGCTAAAAAGCAAATGGGGCTTGTTCCAAGTGAAACTTACCTGCCGCGGGCGAAAATGTTTTACAGAGTAAAAGTAATTTCCGGCGAAGAGGATATTAAGAATTATATGCAGAGTAATGAATTTGATTACAGAAAAACGATAGTGATAGAGAAACAACCGCCGGGCATGAATATTCCCGCACTAAAGGATTCGGAAAGTGTTGCAAATAAAGTGAATATTACCGAATACGATTTGAATAAGATCACCTTAGATGTTGAAACAAGCGAGAATGGATTTTTGTTTTTGAGCGAGATATATTACCCCGAATGGAAAGCATATATTGACGATAAAGAGAACGAAATATTTAGAACGGATTACAGCCTGCGTTCAGTTTACGTCGAAAAGGGACATCACACGATAAGGCTTGTTTATGATTCAGATAAATACAATACTTATTCGAAAGTTTCGTTATTTACGTTGTTATTAACGCTTGCATCAATCGGCGTTATTACATTTAAGAATAAGAGGATGTTTTGAAGCCGATAAAAGGCGTTGTTTTCGATATCGACGGCACTATGTATTCACAGACTATGCTCAGAACAATCATTGGATTTGAGCTTGTTGCAAGATTGATTTTTTTCTTTCCGAGCACTATGAAAGCGATAAAGATCATTTCATCATTCAGAAAAGCGCTTGAAGAAATAAGAAAAGATGAAAAGGAACATGATAATGTTTCTGAGTTGCAGATTGATATGACATGCAAAATGACAGGCGAGAGTAAAGAAAAAGTCAAGTCGGTGGTAGATTACTGGATATACAAGAAACCGCTGGGTCTCATCCCGTTTTGCAAACGAAACGGCCTTAATGATGTTTTTTCGCAGTTAAAAAAAAAGGAGATCAGGATAGGGGTCTTTTCGGATTATCCCTGTCATGAAAAATGTAAAGTAATGGGTGTATATGATTATATTGACGGGTTTGTAAGTTCAGTAGATAGCGACGTAAACGCATTTAAGCCGAACAAGAGGGGGTTTCTTAAGGTAGCTGAGAAGCTAAAACTTGATCCCGAAAATATTCTTTTTATTGGCGATAGAGTTGCTTTAGACCTGGAAGGAGCGGCAAATGTTGAAATGCAGACATTTTTATTGCCGAAGAAATTATTTTCCTCTGCGGGAACACATCCTTCAAGCTTATCGCTGAATGGCGCCAGAAAATACATATTGAATAATATTGTTAATAACTGATGATTAATTACATAAGAATAGCAAGACCTGACCATTGGTTCAAAAATGTATTCATGATTCCCGGCATGGCTCTGGCGCTTCTGTTTACAAATGTACATTTTGACCTGACTTTACTTATCAGGATACTGATAGGAATTTTCGCCACCTGTTTAATTGCATCCGCCAATTATACAATTAATGAGCTGCTCGATGCGCCGTTTGATAGGGAGCATCCTGTAAAGAAACACAGGCCGGCTGCGGCGGGACTTATAAAACCGAAGTTTGCTTATCTTCAATATGCAATATTGGTTGTTGCAGGACTGGCGCTGTCATACCAGATCAATCTATATTTCTTTTATGCTAACGCGTTTCTGCTTGTTATGGGTTTCTTCTATAATGTGCGTCCCATAAGGACAAAAGACATTGTGTATCTTGATGTGATAAGCGAATCGATAAATAATCCAATCAGACTGGTTCTTGGATGGTTCATAATTTCCAATACAGTTCTTCCGCCATTATCTATCATTGTCGCTTACTGGATGATAGGCGCATTTTTTATGGCTACAAAGAGATTTGGCGAGATCAGGTTTATTGCAGATCATAACACTATTAAGATATACCGCAAATCGCTCAGCAAGTACACAGAAAGTAAACTGCTCATAAGCACTATTTTCTATGCTTCCCTTTTTTCTTTTACATCTGCGGTATTTTTGATCAGGTACAGGTTTGAGTTCATTCTGCTTATCCCAATTCTTGCGGCGCTTATCAGCGAATACATGAGAATAGGGTTCCTGCATGATAGTCCTGTGCAATATCCCGAAACGCTTTATAAACAAAAGAAACTAGTCTTGCTTTGTTTTCTTTTAATGATCGTGTTTATTATTCTGATATTTGTCCAGCTCCCGTGGCTGGCCCAGGCTTTTGACCCGCAATATAAAATTGAGATTAAATAAATGATGTTACGATATAAATTATGGCGTTTAAAAATTTAAAAATATATTTCAAAATGCTTTTTCATTACAGGCCTAAGACCTTCTGGAATGAAATGCTTACCGATTCATTCGACTTAAAAGGCGTTGGGCATTTCCGCATGAGCAATGAAGAAAATCTCAAGATGTACGAGGAAAAGAAACGGATTGTCAGCGACGAAATGAAAAAAGCCGGGGTTACGATAAATGATGCCACAAATATTGTTGAAATAGGCTGCGGCGTGGGTTACTGGACCGAATATTTAAAAGAGCTTGGGGCTAAACATTACACAGGCAACGACATTGCAGAAATATCAGTCACAAATCTGAAAAAGATGTTTCCTGAATACAGTTTTATTCAGGGCGATATCAGTGAAGTTATGCTGAATGAAAATACATTTGATATCGGCGTTATGATAGACGTTACACAGCATATCACCGACGATGACCGTTTTAACAAGGCTATGGATAACCTGTGGAAGTCGTTGAAAAGCGGCGCATTTCTTATCATCACCATGTGGGACCCGGCTAAGAATATTTATCTTTCTAACAAACTAAGGCTTAACAGGATTGAAAAACCCCGCGGACTTGACCGGTACATGAAAATTTACGGTTCAGCGGCCGAAGTTATTTCAAAAACCGATTTCAACGATAAATATCTTCTTGTAATAAAAAAACATTAAGATGAAAATTATTATAAACGCGTTATCGGGTATCGGTGATGCGGTCATGTTCTCACCTGCGCTTAAGGTTCTTAAAAACCATTTGCCTGATGCACAGATAGACATGATGGTAATGTTCAGAGCTGTTGAATATATCTACCAGAGAAATCCTGCAATAAATAGAATTTATTTCATAGATTTCCTTAACCAATCCGCGATAAAATCATTTAAACAAGTCCTTGCTCTCCGAAAAAATAAGTACGACGCTTCAATAAATGTTTACCCCTCAAACAGGCGCGAATATAATATTGTGAATCGGTTGCTTGGAGCTAAGAAACGTATCGGCACAAAATACAACCATTATTCTAAATCCAATTTCGATTTCCTCAACAACAACCTTGCTCAAGAAGTAAAAGATAAGCATAATGTAATCGAAAACTTTGAACTTATTAAGTTCCTGGCGCCGAATGCAAAAGAAAATGAGTTGAGTGGCTATGAGATATTTTTGAACGATAATGAAAACTCTTTTGCGGATAAGTACCTGGAACAAAACGAACTTAAAAATAAGAAAATCATAGGTTTCCATGCAGGTTCAGCAACATTCAAAGGGCACATAAATAAGCGATGGTCTGCCGATAAATTCTCTGAGCTTGCAATGAGACTTGGAAAAGATTACGGGACTAAAATACTTTTGTTCGGAACAGAAAAAGATGTGAATGAGGCTATTTGGAATAATTCAAAGGATTCCACATTAATTCCTACCGAAACTAACATAATGCAAAGTATTGCATTGATGAAGAAATGCAGTTTGTTTGTTTCAAATGATGCGGCGCTGATGCATATAGCCGCGGCGCTTCAAATACCGGTGGTCGCAATATTTGGCTATACAAATTACAAAGAGCTGAGCCCGTGGAAAACAAAAAATATTATTGTAAGGAAAGAACTTGATTGCAGTCCCTGTTTCTTTAACTCTCCCAAACCTGTAAACTGTATTTTCAGCGGCGAGGACGAGTTTAAATGTATAAAAACAATAAGCGTTGATGAGGTATTAGAAGCCAGCAAAAAGCTAATTGAGGAAATACCAGGTAATATTAAACCTTGAAATTACGTTAGCCAGCCCTCCCCTGTTCATATATGGGTAAACGCCCGTCGTAAAAATAATCCTGTTCAGAATGTTTTCCAGGGTTAAGCCAAAAGTAGCTTTATTAATCTTGGCGATTATATAAAAATCCAGAGTTGCGTTTGAAGGGATAGTAACATTTTCTCCATTTACTAACGATGGACTAAACGTATTAAAAAATCCGTAGTAAAAATCCGCGTTATATTCGCTCCACATTCTTGAAGTCAGCCCAATTTTATATTCAAGATGGTTCTTAAAAGCAACATCATGCCATGATACTGATACATTTCCGGTGTATTTTGGTTCCTGTGCAAGCAGAATAGTACTTGGCGCTCCGGTAACGCTTGAGCTTAGCTGCTGGGCATACGTTCCTTCAATATCAAACTTAAAAAGCCTTGCAAATTCAGAGGCTGTAAAACCTGTGGCCGTCGACTGGTTCGTTTGAACCGAGAAATTATCAAAATAGTTCGTCTTATTACTATACATGCTCAGGTTCAGATTTCCGAATTTCACTCTTGCCTCCACCCCGCCTTTGAATTCCTGCATTTCGGTTCTCTGAGGAAATGTGTTTACAAAAAACTCCAGGTAGGTCGGCAGCTTTACAACTCTCTGATACGACGCCGTAACGATAAAGCCCTTCAGGCTATCCGAAACAAGCTTATAGCGTGCGTTTAATCCATAATTAATTTCAAATTTGCTTCTGTAATATTCGAAAGCAAATCCTTTGATAAAACCCTCAATATCTAAATTCCTGTTTTTAACGCCAACATCCTGGAACATAAATATTCTGGCAGATCGCCGTAAAGGATTGAAATTTGATTGTATCAGGTCAAGATCAAACTCACCCTCGGTGTTTGACGTCACAAATGTTTGCTTTGACACCTTGAAATTATACAGGTTCTGGAATTTTACGCCGTAATTTATCCAATGTGAATTGTCGTACAGCAATATTCCGTTCGGATTAGGGCGGTTTTCTTCGTCCGCGTATTTTCTAAACGCATCGCTTTCAAAGAACTGTAGCTTCGCAAAAGAAGAGCTGTCTCTGCTTGTTAATGCGATAAGCCCTGCATCAATATCGAATCTCTCGCGGATTTCGTATGCATCTGAGTTTCGTACAACCGACTGAGTCACATCAAAAATTATATTAGGATCATTTATATTCACAGAATCAAAATTTATTCCATTGTTCAGCCCTCTCTGGATCCTTGAATAATTAGTATACAGGAAAGCATTTACTTTATTTGAAAACGCAAAGTTAAAGTTAAACCTGCCCAGCCATTTATCAAAATCAGAGTTGGTATATTCGCCGTCATACGAGTGTTTCGTAATACCGAAATTAAAATTTAGTTTTCTGAAAAGATTCTGATGGAAGTTAGCGTCTAGATAAAGATTATTATAACGGTCTTGCCAGTAGCTTATCTCAGAATAGGGCTTGCTTCTTGCCAATTGCCGCTGCATAATGTTAATACCGTTTGAAAAGTCATACGGGAAATTTCCGTATCCATCGGTTAATTCAATTTCGTCAATTTCATTCCTTGAAAGCATGTTCAGATCAAAGCTGCCGTCTAAGAGGTCATTCATTGGCCTGCCGAATCTGAGCAAACCTGTATTAGACCCTTCAAGCCGGTCATATTCAATGTTCTGGCGCTGCCCCACATCCATGTATTTAAGAAAATACCCCGGAAGAAAGTTAAAGACTTCTTCAATCGATTTTAACGGGTACCAAAGGAATCTGCTGCGTGAAATTGTATCAGGCTGCATTTGATTCATATATTGATAACGGTTCTTCAATACAAAGAAATTCATAGGCTTTGTAAGCGAGTCTTTCTTAGCCTTTGTTTTTAAACTATCCTGATTTTTCGTTATCGTAATGGTTTTAACCGAATCCTGAGCAAGAAGTTGATGAGAAGAGTATAATAAACAAATAAAAAGGACTAACCATGCCGCCCGTTTCAATATACTTTCTGAAAGTCCTCTCAATTAAGTCTTATATGTTTTGTTATTGATTAGAGCAAATTGTTAAATGAATTACACAATCTTCCCGTCCATCATTTTCAAAGTTCTGTCGGTCATTGCCGCAAATGCTTCATTGTGAGTGACAATAACAAATGTTTGTTTATATTTCTTTCTTAATTCAAACATAATTTTCATTACGTAATCGCTGTTGTGTGAATCAAGATTCCCTGTCGGCTCATCAGCAAGTATCACTTTAGGCGAGTTTATCAGCGCGCGGGCAATAGCTACTCTTTGCGCCTCGCCGCCTGAAATCTCTGATGGTTTATGATTAATTCTCCCGCCAAGCCCAACTTCTTCCATGAGCTCCTTCGCCTTGTTTTCAACTTCTTTATAAGATTTACCCGAAATCATAGCTGCAAGGCATACATTTTCTAAAGAAGTGAACTCAGGCAGCAGATGATGAAACTGGAATATAAAACCAATTTGCGTATTCCTGAAATGCGCAAGCTCGTTACTTTTGAGATTAAAGACATTCTGGCCGTCAATTAACACTTCGCCGGATGTCGGCTTATCAAGCGTTCCCATCAAATGCAGCAATGTACTCTTGCCCGCGCCGGAGGGACCTACGATCGAGACAACTTCTCCTTCATTTATTTCGACATTAATATCATCAAGCACCCTAAGCGATTTCTCTTTAGATATTTTATATTCTTTTACCAGATTTACAGTTTTAATAATCAATTTGTTCTATAGAATATTTAATCAATAAATTAACAATAACATTGCAAAAGATCTTATTCCCACCTGATAGCCTTTATCGGCTCCTGCCTCGCCGCTCTTAAAGCCGGATAAAGCGATGCAATAAATGAAAGCCCCATAGCGCACAGGCTGATATTAATAAAATCTGTTACTCTCAGATCAATAGGTAAAGCGTCGATTGTGTAAACAAGCGGGTCAAGCGGGAACAGCTTAAACTTTACCTGCAGCATACATATGGCAAATCCGAATATTAGCCCGAGTATGGTCCCGTAAACTCCAATGAGCACTCCTTCGAACATAAATATCCTTATTATGCTGTTGTTCGTTGTTCCCATTGCCTTCAGTATGCCTATATCCCGTCTCTTTTCTATAACAGTCATTGTTAACGAGCCGACTATACTGAATGATGCAACAGCTATAATTAATGAAAGTATAGTAAAGGCTGTCCAGCGCTCGACTTTCATAATTGAATACAGGTCTTCATGTAAATTGTACCACGTATTAACGTTGAAATTCTTTCCAAGCGCCGCGTCAAGCTTTTCTTTTGCTTCATCAGATTTATTTATGTCGTTCAGCCGTATCTCAACTCCGTTTACTCCTTTGCCGAGTTCAAATAAATTCTGCGACTTACTCAGCGAAACAAATGAATAAAGCTTATCATACTCCCTGTTATTTGAATTGAATATGCCCCTTACAATAAACCTCATCGATTTTGGCTGAACGATCTGCGTAAGCGATTTTTCCATGCCTGCCGTGCTCATCACAGTTATTGTATCGCCAACCCTCGCCAACAATCTTGCCGAAATTCCGCCGCCAAGCACAATGCCGCCGACTTCATCATTATCTTTAAATTCAAATTCACCTAGCCACGTTTTTTGTTTAACATCCGAAAGGTCGCCTATCTTTTTTTCATCAACGCCTTTTATGAATCCCACTAAATTGTATTTACTGGTTGACAGAATTCCCTTATTCAATGTAAACGGAGCGACAGCCTTAGGCTGAACAGTGCGGTTCACTTCATCTATAACCCTGTTATAATCTTCCATAAAGCCGCCTCCGGCCTGTTCAATCCTCACATGGGGATCAAAACCTGTCAGAATATCGATCTGGTATTTATTGAACCCGTTGAATACTGCAAGCACAGCAATCAGCGCGGCTACCCCTACCATTACACCGACTATTGAAATCAGAGTAATAATGGTAATAAACTGAACTTTCTTCTTTGAAAGTAAATATCTTCTTGCTATGAATGTTTCAAATGCCAAAGATAGGATACCAATAAATTGTGTGAAAAACTTTATAAATATCTGAAATTACGCATAACATTCCCGCGAAAGCGGGAATCCATTTCATATGTCGCTCCTATGGAGCTAAAAAGATTGGTTTTGAAAATTTCTACAAATATGGCGCTCCTAACGGAGCTCGCCCAAAAAGACAATTCTTGTAAGTTTGTCTTTTTTGAGTAACTTCAGTAATTATTTACAAATATAGCGATTTTCGGTTGGATTTCTGTGGATAATTGAAGGTATAAAATAACCTGACCGATTTTTGGAGAATATTGATCCTTCCAAAAACCTGCCAGGCTTAATATTGAACTAATTACTTAACTGCCGGTTTTCTGCCCTGAATAATTCCTGTTACAATGCCTGCAATCAGGATCATAACAAAATTCAGCGCCCCGTCAATTATTACAGGCTGATAATGAACCGGGCTTCCGCCCCATGTAAAGAAAACGTAAGGAACCGCGAAGAAAAGTCCTATCCAGAATCCGAATTTGAGCCCTTCCATAAAAGGAGAGCCGCCTGCGTAACCTTTGGAATAAATTATATACATGAAAAATGCCCGCGCTAAACTGCCCACTGCAAAAGCCCACATTTTAAAATCACTTTCGCTGCGCATAATAAATCCGAAATTAGCCTTGTAATAATCGGCAAACAATAAACTGAAAAACAAGCCCCCGAGCAAAAACAGAACTATTCCGACAATAATTGTGGAAAGTATTAACTTCATTTTTCCTTCCTTGAAGAAAGATTATTAATTCCCGTTTAATGTGTTTGAGTAACTTAAAACCGAAAAACAATTTTTCTCAAAGAAGCGAAAATAAAACTTAATTGAACCTACTTAAAACTGAAAGCAACCCCCGTAGTAGCTTCCCAGTTCCCGGTATTTCCGAAACCATTGGAACCGCCCAGAGTAATGCTGAGGGCGTCTGAGGGCGAGTAACCAAAACCTATGAATGTTGATGTCGTGTTATAATTAAGTCTTGTATTTCTTGTAAACCCCGCGCCAACATACAAAAGAAAACTATTTGAAAAATTCACGATTGGAGTAAATGTCAATTCGATCTCAGGCTCAAATTTATAATCGTAAAAACTATTAATGCTGTCTAGAAGTCCCTGGGTATATATCCTGTTGGGGTTCTTAACGCTTGGTAATGGGCGTTTGTTCAGCATGCCCAGATCGAAAGTAAGTTCATACCCGAATTTTTTGTAAGTAAAAGCCTCGGCAATCCCGAAATGATAGTCCGCTTTTCCTGTTCCCATTTGCTGGTTAGCGCTTGCTGTAGGAATTTTTACCAGTGTTTGGAAAATATGAGTAAAGCGTTTAGAGCTCTGGAATTCATATGCCACACCTACGTTTGCATCGCCAACGCCTGAAACTTTTCCGCCGTCAAACTTATAAGTTTGGTTGAACATATCAATTCCTGCAAATAACTCAACTTTGTTCGATAATCCATAAGTAACCGTAAGCGGAACCTGCACTGTAGTATTGTTGAACGACGGGTCAATGCTGATTTCAAAAATGTGTTTCCCGACTTCATATGTATTTACTGTATACGAGGGCCTGTTGGCTAAAAGAAAATACGCTTCCGCATTTCTTCCCAATTTATCGAGAAGTTTTCTGGGATCAGGGCCTCCCTGGGAATGAGCAGAAAACGGATATGACAATATGCCCGCAAGGACAAGAATATAAATTATTCTGTTCATAATAATTAAAGCCCCGGCATGAAAAACATACCGGGACTTTTTATCGCAACTTTTTTCTTATTTTGTAATTTCGACCACGCCCGTTGCAATTACAGTTCCATCTTTCTTAAGACAGCTAACTTTGTACTTGCCGGGTTCATCAAAAGTAACGTCGTCAAAATGGATGTAATCCCAGCTTGACTCAACCGTAAACGGAACTGTATTAACCGCTTTGCCGGATGCTTCATCTGTGATGTTGATATCGACCGAGCTGACGCCAATCGGCTTGGCAAGCTTCAGCATAACCGTTAGCTTACCGGTTGTAAACTTGGATCCTTCGCCTACTTCTTTGGTTGTATACTTTTCGCAGAAATAAAGTTTATCGCCTCCCGCCAAGTTTTTAAGCATTGAGCACGATACAACGGCCAGAAACAGTACTGCAAAAGCTGTAATAAATTTTACCCTGTTCATGTTTTCTCCTTTAAATATGAATTAATGGCTCAAAATAACTAATTAATCTCAAATATAAAATAAACAATACACATTATTTTTTCCCGGTTCCTTCAAGCTGTTTAAGCCCTTCCACGTCGCCCCATAAACCGCGGTTATTTTGCCGCGCTTCGTTTTCAGCCTTAATTATCTCGTTAAGCTTCGAAACAGGGTACTTGCGGAAAGCGTTTCCATAACCGTCTTCAACAATTTTCTTATTTATGAACGTGCCGTCTTCCAAATAGATGTATCTGAGCAGCCTGCCGTAAACGTCTTTATCCTCATAATTTGGCTCTGGTTCAAGTATCACTTTTTTCCCCTCGGCAAGCTTCTTCACATAATCGCTCGCCATTTCTCCGAGTCTTTGAATTACTTTCTTATCCTTTCCTGTTCTCTCCACATCCTTATCAAGCTTAGAAGATTCAAATTTCTCCGGCGTATCTATCCCCAAAAGCCTCACTCTTAGGTATTTGCCGTTTTCATCTTTTGCATCCATCTCAAAAGTATCGCCGTCAATTACTCTTTTTACTGTGTATAGCTCTTTTGATGTTTCTTTCTGGCGCTGTTCATGCTCCGATAGCTTTGGTATAGCGTAGTTCCAGACGAAGTACACCACAAGCGCCAGAACGGCGATTGTTACAACAGCTTTTAGAGTCCACTTAATCAATTACTTCTATTATCTTTGAATTTGTTTCAACAGGAACATCTGATATCACAACTGCTTTCTCTATATTTGATAAGGCGTGCTGAACTTTTGCTTCACTTTCTCCGTAAATTTTACAGATAACATCGCCTTTGTTAACTTTATCGCCGACTTTCTTTTCCAACGTTATTCCTGATGAATAGTCAATTTTATGATGCACGGCTTTCCGACCGCAGCCAAGATTTACTGCAGCTGAGCCAAACTTATGCGCATTTTGGGTTTTTATATAACCTGAACGCTCAGCGCAATAATCAGCGCTGAATTTTGCAGCAGGATATTTGCCGATATCTTTTATTATGGATGTATCCCCGCCCTGAGCTTCAACCATCTCAATAAACTTCTCAAAACATTTGCCGTTTGTGATTTTTTCTTCAGCCAGCTGAATCCCCTCTTCAACTGAATTACATTTTCCTGCAAGCTTAAGCATGGCCCCTGCAAGATACAAGGTAACTTCCGTCAAATCTTTTGATTGAATAGGGTCATCAATAGCCGGATTCATCAGCATAATGCATTCTTTTATTTCAAGCCAGTTGCCAATTGAATAGCCCAGCGGTGAGTTCATTTCGGTCAATACTGCCATTGCCTTTTGCCCGAACTTCCTGGAAGTGTTCAATAGATGAGACGCCAGCTCCCTTGATTTTTCAATTGTAGGAAGCGTGGAACCGGAGCCTGTCTTCACATCGTAAACTATACCTTCCGAGCCTTCCGCAATTTTCTTGCTTGTTATGCTTGCAGTAATCAATCCGATGTTTTCAACTGTCGCTGTGACATCCCGCAAAGCATAAATTTTTTTATCAGCAGGAGTTAACGACTCGGTCTGCCCTATCATGCACGCGTTAACTTTACCAAGTATTTCTTTAAATTCTCTTACAGAAAGATTGATCCTGAAACCCGGAATTGATTCGAGCTTATCTAAAGTGCCGCCGGTATGCCCAAGTCCCCTCCCTGACATCATTGGCACAACTACATCAAAGCTTGCAATAAGAGGGGCGAGAATTATTGAGGTTTTATCGCCTACGCCGCCCGTTGAGTGTTTATCTACTTTTGGTTTGTTGATAAATGAAAGGTCGACAGATTCCCCTGAATTAATGTATGCTTTTGTAAAATATAGAGTTTCTTCCTCATTCAGCCCCTGAAAATAAATAGCCATCAATAATGCCGCCGCATGGTAATCGGCAGCCGAACCTTCAAGATAAGAAGAAATAAAATAATTGACCTCTTCTTCCGTGAGATTTACACCATCGCGTTTTTTCTTTATAATTTCAACAGAATTGTGTATTTTCATATTATAAATATAGATAATATATAGCAAATAATATATTTAAAATTATTTCGGTTTCCGGCGTTTAATTGGAGGATGAGTATTCTTCGCATCTCTGGCAAGAAGGAAATTCAAATTAGAACGCTCCCGGGATAATCAGGTTTTTTCTGCTGTTTTTTGTTTATGTTGACTCCGGATAAAATTAATTCATTTGAAAATTCAATCAATAATCAACGATGAAAAAATTCATATCAATAGTTTTTTTGCTAATAATAACTTCTTCAACGCTCTTTGCTTTCGAAAATTACTGGACAGACGTAACAGGCAGTCAGATAAATTCACCCGGCGAAAGAAGAATAATCCCCAATATTTACAGAACATTTGAACTGAACCTTGCATCTGTTACAAGCGATCTTCAGTATGCTCCTAAAGAAAAATATACGAAAGTTCAGAATTCAACTTTTGAGCTTGCAGCGCCTATGCCTGACGGCTCAATACAAAAATTCAGGATCGTAGAATATGCAATGATGGAAGAAGGCCTGTCAGGAAAATACCCGGTATTAAAAACGTATTACGGAATAGGCGTCGATAACAGAAGCATTTCGATACGTTTTGACGTTACTTATGCCGGATTTCATGCAATGATGTTTACGCCGAATGGTTTAGCTATGATAGACCCGTATACTACAGGTACAACTACTTATTATTCGGTTTATTACAGGAAAGATTACCCAACAAATACCGGCGGCTTTACATGCGGTTTTGTTAATGATGAACATGCCTTTGATAACAATAATAATCATGGCAATAACTATTTTTTGCAGGGTGAGCAGCTGCGCACATACAGACTGGCGCTGGCTTGCACGGGCGAGTATGCCGCGGTTTTTGGATCAACAGTGCCCGGCGTGCTTTCTGAAATGACGACTTGCATGAACCGCGTAAACGGCGTTTATGAAAAAGACGTTGCCGCCAGAATGGTTATTATAGCAAATAATAATCTATTGATTTATCTTGACCCTAATACAGATCCATATACTAACAACAACGGCTCAACAATGCTGGGCCAAAACCAGATTACATGCGATAATGTTATTGGCCCTTCCAATTATGATATAGGACACGTCTTCAGCACCGGAGGAGGAGGCATTGCCGGGCTGGGCGTTATATGCAGGGCCGGGCAAAAGGCTTACGGAGTTACAGGTTTGCCCAGCCCGATCGGCGACCCATTTTACATAGATTATGTTGCGCACGAAATGGGGCACCAATTCGGGGGCAACCACACGTTTAACAGCGTAAGCGGAAGCTGCGGCGGCGGAAACAGGGCCGCATCGGCGGCATACGAGCCGGGAAGCGCCTCAACTATAATGGGATATGCCGGAATTTGCGGCGGCGACGACCTGCAGCCGCACAGCGATCCTTATTTTCACTATTACAGCATACAGGAGATCAGAAATTATATTTCTGTTGGACAAGGCAACGGCTGCGCTGTTATTACAAGCACGGGGAACAACGACCCGAATTCAGTGACAGTTCCTCCGGGCGGATTTACAATTCCAAAGTCAACGCCTTTTTCGTTAACCGGCTCGGCAACAGATCCCAATAATGACACACTATACTATTGCTGGGAAGAAAGCGATCTGGGCCCGGCAGGCACATGGAACAATCCATCAGGCAATGCTCCCATTTTCCGTTCATTTAATCCCATTACCACCGGATTCAGAACGTTTCCAAAATTAAGCGACTTGTTAAATAACACTACAACCGTTGGAGAAATTCTGCCTACTTACGCAAGGAACCTCTCATTTAAGTTGACGGCAAGAGATAACAGGCCCGGAGGGGGCGGTGTTCTTTCAAATTCTATTTTATTTTCCGTTGACGTTAATTCAGGCCCTTTTCTTGTCACTTTCCCGAACACAAACGTCACTCTTTATGGAAGCCAGACGGTCACCTGGGATGTTGCCAATACAACAGCGGCTCCGGTTAGCTGCTCTAACGTAGACATTCTGCTTTCTATCGATAGCGGTAAAACTTATCCTACAGTACTGGCTGCAAATACTCCGAACGATGGCTCACAGCAGGTTACCCTTCCGGCTATCAACAATACGGGCGCCAGGATTAAGGTTCAATCAGTCGGAAATATTTTCTTTGATATTTCAAATACTAATTTCACCATAACAAATGTCAATGGGATCAGCGGGAATCAAAATAGCGCTCCAATAATATTTGCGCTTGACCAGAACTATCCAAACCCGTTTAATCCGTCTACTTTCATTGGTTATTCGATTCCTGAAAAATCCGCTGTCACACTTAAGATTTACGATGTGACAGGCAGGTTGGTATCGACTCTTTTGAATAACGAAATAAAAACCGAAGGCAGTTATAAGATAGAGTTTTACGCTTCAGACCTGCCCAGCGGAATTTATTTATATAGAATCGACGCAGGTAAATTCAGCGCATCTAAGAAATTAGTATTGATAAAATAGATCAGTGTTTTAAAAGCCCGTCTTCGTAAAATAAGACGGGTTTTTTAGTCTGTTTTATTTGAATATTGGAACCATATGCCGTTTCCGGTAAAATTCCGCAATGCGTTTTTCATTGTTAATTAAATCAAAATCAGACATATTTGGTCGGATATGAAGAATTATTATTTGTAAATGGATAGTTTAGCCGCAATAAAGACAGTAGCAGACATGAAGATTGGAGAGTCGGCCGTAATAACCACGGTTGGCGATGACTGTATTGATATTCACTGTCATTGTTTAAGGCTTATGGAACTTGGTTTTACGCCGGGCCAGGAAGTTACACTTGTGGCTAAATCACCTTTTAAAGATCCGCTTGCCGTTTCGGTTCGCGGAACTGTTATTGCGTTAAGACGAAACGAAGCCGAGTGCATTAAGATTTGAGCGACCAGACCGAAAAAAATTCCGCATCCTGCCACGGCGAACAATCAGTTGCTTTAGAAGAGCACAATCCGGTAATCGCCTTAGTTGGCGTTCCTAACTCCGGTAAAACTACTTTATTTAATTCCCTCACAGGTTCAAATTTCAAAACATCAAATTATCCGGGAGCTACTGTAGAATATTCTGCAGGCAATTTAATTAGCAAAATAGGGTTTAAGTCTTACGTAATCGACACGCCCGGTATAGTCAGCTTAAACGCAAGCTCTCCGGATGAAGAAGTTACTATCAATGGCTTATTTAATCACTATAAATACGGTATTCCAGACATAATTATTTCTACTGCTGACTGCACCCAGCTTTCACGCCAGTTATTTTTAGTGAAACAGCTAATCGATGCAGGACTGAATGTAATTGTAGCCGTTACGATGAACGACTTGCTGGAGAATAAAGGATTAGAACTTGATTCAGAGAAACTTAGCGGATTACTTGGATGCCCCGTAATTAAAGTAAACAGCAGAAAAAGCGTTGGCATTGTTGAGCTTGGCCTTGAAGCAAAGAAAATGTTTGAAGATTCTTTGCTGACAAATTTTCAGGCTAAAGTGAGCAGGCCGAAGCATCCTGATGAAAATTCTATAGCGAAACTGTATGATTTCACTGAAGAAACTGAACGCGCTGTAATAAGATCTAAGTCGAAAGAAATTGATATTCAGGCTATTAACGAAAAGATCTTTAAGAACATAAACCGCAAGCCTGATGCGAACTCATTGAAGCTGGACAAGTTTTTTCTGCACCCCGTTTGGGGCATGGTAATTTTTGTAATTGCAATGGGACTTATCTTTACTTCGATATTCTGGCTGGCGCGTCCCATTATGGATCTGATCGATTCAGGGTTCAGCAACCTATCCGAGGCAGTATCATTAATACTCCCACAGCATACGTGGTATAATGATCTGATAACAAAAGGCATCATTAAAGGATTCGGTTCCGTTATGACATTCCTTCCGCAAATAGCTATCCTATTCATATATCTAGGACTTCTTGAAGATAGCGGTTACCTATCCAGAGCCGCGATGCTTATTGATAAGCCGCTTTCAAAATTCGGGTTGAATGGCAGGTCTTTTGTGCCGATGATCTCAGGTTATGCGTGCGCGATTCCGGCTATTATGGCTGCAAGAACCATCCCTAACAGGCGCGAAAGATACCTGACTATAATGATAATCCCGCTTATGAGCTGCAGCGCTAGAGTGCCTGTTTATGCGCTTTTGCTGGCGTTTCTTGTTCCGCCTGATAAACCCTGGCTTGCAGGTTTAGGTTTAGGCGCGCTGTATTTGTTCAGTCTTATTTCAGGCTCGTTAGTTGCAGCCGTTATAAGCAAGTTTAAGAAGAGCGATGAGAAATCCACTTTCATGCTGGAACTGCCTGCATATAGAAAACCGGTTCTTAGACACATACTCAAGAATGCATATCATAAATCAAGCGTATACGTAAAACAAGCAGGTCCGATCATAGTATTTATATCTTTAATTCTCTGGGCTCTCACATATTTTCCGGACATTCATCCTGATATAAGCAAAGATAGAACAAACGGACTGAACGAACAGCAAATTGAAAGGCTTACCGAGTCAGACAGGCTGAACCACTCATATGCAGCTAAGTTAGGCGGGATATTTGAGCCGGTCTTAAAGCCGCTTGGCTGGGACTGGCGCATTGGCGTTTCATTAATATCCGCTTTTGCAGCAAGAGAAGTCTTTGTTAGCTCTATGGCTATCACTTTCAGTATTACTGATGCAGATGATAATGATGAAAACCTGCAGAAATCGATGCTGACATCGATGAGGGAAGCAAAGCAATTTGGAACTGATAAACCTCTGTTCACCATTGCATCTACATTAGCGCTAATAATTTATTTTGTGTTCGCGATGCAATGCCTTTCTACTGTTGCCGTTGCAAGAAAAGAAACGGGTTCCTGGAGAATACCATTACTGCAAATAGTCGTTTATACTACTATGGCGTATGTGCTTTCGTTAATTACATATAACGGGTTACGGCTAATTGGAGTAAGTTGACTTCTTGGATAAGTGTTGCTATTTTTGTTATAACAAACTAACCAAAAACATGAAAACAACCGTTCGACTTGTTTCATTAGCGCTCCTAGTTACCGTATCAAGTTATTTATTAAGTTTTACCGATTCGAAAGCCGTGGGCAAAGCCGGATGCGATGCATATATGTATGTTGCTAATAATTCTTTATTTGAGATAAATGTGTATATTGATAACGTTGGCGTTGGAAATGTATTAGTTGGTAAAACAAAGACATTTACTTACGAGCTCATATCTGATACGCCAAAAAGAGTTAAGGTAAGATGCGATTACCAGGATCCGAATTTTATCGACCCAAAATCATTTATTTCTGTAACAAAAACAAAAGTTGAATGCGGCCAGACCGATACGGTTTATTTTGCCTTTGCGAAGTGATTTGTTGCAATCCCCGCGAAAGCGGGGATCTATATTCAGAATATAAAAAGTCCGGTTTTAGCCGGACTTTTTTTTTACCTTTTTCTTTAGAATTTCCAGGTCACTGAAACGGAATTATACTCAAGTTTCACAGTTTTGGGGAAGTAATTCTGCTCTTTCACATCGAAATAATCCAGATTATTTATATCCTCGTCAAAACGAAACGTAATTTGTTCGTCCCTACTGATAATGCTATCCTTGATCAGCCCTTTCTCAACCGAATATAATCCCTGAACAGTATGTTTATATTTATCATCAAGAATTATTACACCGTTCTTAATAGGAGCGCCTGAATTATTTGTAAGTCTTAATCCAAATCCATTACCTTTAGATTCAAAAAACCCGCGCCAGTATTTGGCTTCCATCACTACCCCGTTTTGCACATCCGCATCAAGTACTTTAAATGAAGGGGAAGAACAGGAAAACAAAAAAACACTAAATATAAAAATCGAAAGGAAACTTAAGTATTGGAATAATTTTATTTTCACTCTTTGTACAATATTAGATTCTTCTTTACGCCGGTCCTATATTTGGATGCCGAATCTAACAAAGATAACTGAAATTTCTTCTTTTCCAATATTTCGCAGCGATAAGTGATTTCAAATATGCCATCATTGTAGCAACCGGAAGTTTTTATATTTTTGTAAGATTTATCGGTCCAATTCCCCACTAAATTGAGCAATCCGTCATTAATCGCATATTTACCGCAAGCATATTCTTCTCCGGAATAATAAGGACAAGGCTCATTACTAATAACATCGCTCCACCTGTTATTATAGTAGAAAAATGAATCAGAAGTAAACCGTATTGTTATAGAATTCATGCCAAAATAACCCACAGGACGCTTAGGCCTGACAAAGTCGGTCCATTGACCCTTTATGTATAAGCCATTTATATAATAAGTAATGCAGCCTGGAAGAAGAATTAAAATCAAAGCTGCTATAAGTTTACCCTTCATGACATAGTTAATAGTCTATATAAATTGAAATTGGGTTATTAGCCACGCTTATTGTTTTGATTATCTGTTTTGAATCTGTATCTACAACGGAAATGCTCGCGGAGCCCTGGTTAACCACGTATGCAAATTTATTATCTGATGTAATTGTTATAGCTACCGGCATCTTAAATCCATCAATAGAACTTATCACTTCGTCTGTCTCCGCGCTTACTACATTAACTTTGTTATCATTAACATCAGTTACAAATATAAGCTTTCCGTCAGATGTGGCGGCAATTCCGCGGGCATGATTTGTGTTCTTAACATGGCCAACAACCGAATCTGCTTTAATATCAATTTTCGTTAATTCATTCAAATCATAATTTGCTATGTATCCGTACTTATCATTTATGAACGCCATATCCAAAGGACGCCCGCCAGTATTTACTCTTTTTGTTATTGCGAACGTATTCGGATCGATAACAAATAAAAACGGCGTAAATATCTGCGGCTGATAGATTTTCGATTGATTATCCACCAGATAAAGCCTCCCTGTTCCTTCATCCAGCTTTTTAAATATAGTATTATCGGATGTATTTAACACCCAGTCGCCATCGTTTGATTCATGCGAGATAAAAACATATTTACCATTTTGCACAGGTATTACAGTTTGAGGATGTTCGCCTGCGGTAACAGTAGCGATAATGCTGTTATTTCTTTTATCGAACACAGTTACATCATTTGACATAAAATTAGCTATATAACCGAATTTGCCGTCCGGCGAAAAACAAATGGTACTTGAACCTTTGCCGCAATCTATTTTTCCCACGGGTTCATTATTCTTTGTATCGAAAACCGTAACGAAGTCCTGGTTAATGTGACATACATAAGCCATACCGTTTCCGCCCATATTTTCATACTTAACATTTAATTGATTCTGAAAACCTGAAATTGTAATAACAGAAATAAATGAAATTAAAATTAAAATATTCCGCATTTTCATTTTATTAAGTTTTTAATTTGAATAAAAATATAATTATTTAATTAAAACTCCCGCTTTTAGCTGGAATACTGATAAAACGACTATCGTCATTTTATCAGCAGCATTTTCTTTGTTTGCGTATAACCGTCAGACCGCTCCAAG
>CAZMRG010000042.1:0-8820 GCA_964568655.1 uncultured Ignavibacteriales bacterium
GAAACCAACCCAAACAAACGATAACGATTCAGACAGCGGGTTCAGTCGAGATGACAATTTCTCCTTTCGTCAGAATCCCTTCCTTATAAATGTCATGTACATAGTAGATGCATTTCTTGCTATCGCTCACCAGAATTGTATCATGGTTTTTATATCCGCCGGTTATCGGTTTGGAGTTCTGATTATCACGTATAGATAGATCTGCTTTTCTGAAACCTCCGGATATCCAAATACCGTCGAGTGTAACGTACTTGCCGCAGATCTTAGCAGTTTCGCCCTCGTTTATATAAACGCTCTGCGCAAAGCAAACGTTTGACGCTAAAGCCGGTGAAAACAAAATTAAAAATATTATCTGTTTCATGAACTGAATATAATATTTAGTCTGTGAAATTTAAATTACAAATCAAATCTAATGCCTGATGTAACTGCCATGTAAGCTCCTTCGATTAATTGATCTGCAAAAACCAAATTTGCATTGGCGCCTATATTAATGCTCAATGATTTATATAAATGGATTAACAGGCCGTTGCCTATAAATATTCCAAAATTTGATGCGGTGAAATCATTATAGTCTGAATTATAAGCGCTATGGTAGGTATATAAACCGCAGCCAAGATTAACATAAGAGCTTACCGGGCCTTTGTTGAAATAAAATCGTTGGCCTAACAGCGCTTCCAGCGAGTTATATTCCGGAGTGGAATACGGGCTTATACTTTCAATCCAGCCCGAATATGAATAAAGTCTTACAAAATGATTTTTAGCGATCTTAAAGAAAGTCTCTGAGCGGGGACTGAATTTAAACGCAGCTTCAAATCCATAACTGCCTCCCCACGCAAAACTTTGATTCACGAAAAAATCCGGATTATTAATTCCTCCGAACGCGGTAAACGCCCAGTGACAGGGAAAATCTTTTCTATATTTTGACTTTTCATCTTCATTCAGAGTGTTAAAAGAGAACCTGGTTTTTGCGCCGTATAACATCAGTACCCCCGGCCGTGTGAAAACAGCCGTCATTCCGGCAGATAGGTTTAGTGTAGTAGATTTGTTTATTGCGTAATCTCTGCCGAGCCCAAATGAACATCCCAGAAACAGATCGTTTGAGATGTAATCATCAGGATTCTTATAATTTCTTAAGTTGTTTACAATACATGCGGCAAATGCGCATTCAACAAAAGTATTCCTGTCATTTAAAATATGGATCCTTGGGCCTGTCGAGAGGGCGCTGATTGAAAGAGGGGGTTCATATTGCTGGTCGCTGAATTTTTGGAAGTTATATGACATGAAAATTTCATTTAGACTGCTTGCATGAAGTGAGAATTCCACGCCCGCCAAATAATCATAGCCCTGTTGAGTGTTTATTTTTTTCGAATTGGTGGAGCCGTCAAATCCTAAAGCATAGCTCCAGCTAAAGTAGTCGTCATTCTGACTTTGACTATTTACAGATAATTTTTGTGAAAATGCGGATGAATGCGCGAAAATAATTCCTGCGAGAATTACAAATAAGGTCTTCATGATATAATTATCTCCTTTTTGAGTTGAGAATCCGGTATTTAAAAGACGATAATTATATTACCATGTATTGCGGTTTAGTTTTTGATTAATACAAAACTAAATAGTTAAATTTTTAAAAACCATACGAAATTAGGTATTATTTTACCAGAACCATTTTCCTGGATTCTGTAAATCCGTCGGACCGCTCTGAGCGGCCAGACGGGTTAACTTGCAGTCTGTAAAAATAAACGCCGCTCGGGTAGTTTGATGCATCCCAGTTAACTTCATAGGTTCCGGGCTTGAGTTGTTCGTTCACAAGCGTTGCGACCATTCTTCCTAACATGTCATATATAATAAGTTTCACCCCTACCGTTCCTGCTATCGCAGTCACGTCTCCCCCTGTCAGGGGGAGATTAAGAGGGCGTGCAACGTTAAACCTTATTTTTGTCGCAGGATTAAACGGGTTCGGGTAATTCTGATCAAGCGAAAATTGTTTAGGTACCGCTGTTGAAACCGGCTGAATACCAATAGGGTTGTTGTAGGCAATGCTTAACTGGTAAATCGCATGGTTCTGCTGGGAAAAAATTGTTTTCCTGTTAAAACATATAATAGATTGATTGTTTGTTCCCGGTATAGTCGTTTGATTCCAGTTAAGCCCCCCGTTTAAAGTATAAAATGCTGTAAAGCCTCCGCCGTAACCCCAAATCATAACATTGGGGTCATCGGCGGCTATACCTATTCCCCAAACATTTTCATCGGGATAACTTTGGGTCCAGTTTAGGCCGTCGTTTGTGGATACATATAATCCATGCGGATTACCGAAAAAAGACGCGAAGTATAGCTTATCCGGATAATATGGACTGTATGTAATACATGGAATTTCGGGGTAACTGCCAACAGATTGATATACCATGTTCCAGCTTGCCCCGTAATCGGTGGAGCGGTAAACGTATGCGGAGTCATCAACATCGTTTGAAGTTCCGGCTATAATTATGTTTGAATGCCCCTTTACAACCGCAATAGAACATAAACTGCGCAAATGCGCGGGGCCGGTAGGGGACCATGTCGCGCCGAAATCGGTTGAACGGAACACAAGCGAGTCTGTTGTGCACAGGTAAACGGTATCAGGATGGTCAGGGTCAAGCGCCATCGGGTTGCTGTCAACGTCAATACCCTGCGCGAAAGTTTGTGTCCATGTAACCCCGTAATCAGATGTTCTGAATATTTTACAATACATGTACGGCGGGTTATTAAATAAACTATCATAGGCTACCAGCATTTTGTTTGAATCCAAAGGCGATATGTTAAAGCAATGCGGCGCAGTGCCATAAGGTATAGTAGTTGAAACAGAAACCCAGTTCTGTCCGTAATTGAGGGTTCTGTAAACATGTTTATTAGCGCAGGCAAATACTTCGGATGGATTTTGTCTGCTTAACGAAAAAATTCCTCCCCATGTACCCTCCGGATCGGTGGTCAGCCGGAATGTCCATCCTACCTGCTGTGTTGTATTAGCAGGCAATTGCCAGGTGTTCCCTCCATCGGTTGTTCTAATAACAACGTTATTATCCCTGCCGGCAGCCCAGCCTTTATTGTTATCGAAGAAATATATTTTATACAGGTCCGCAAGCATAGGATTTATTTGAAATGTAAATGTTACGCCGCCATCTGTCGATATTCTTATAAATCCGCCTCCGCCGCATGAGTAATATGTACCAGCGTCCATCATAAAAACAGAATTAATATCGGATTTCGTCGATATACCGTAATCTATTGAGCTCCATGACACGCCGTTGTTTGTTGACTTTATTACGCTCTGGTCAATGCCTGATGCAATTATCGTTCCCGATTTCATATCTACAGACAATAACTCTTTAGTTGTTGGAGTTGTTGAAAGTATCCATGAGATTCCGCCGTTAGAAGTAGTTATGACTGTTCCGTTAACCCCGCAGCAAACCCCGTTGTTATTATCAGCGAAAGTGATACAATTTAAATTATTGGAAGTCGTCGAAGTTTGAGCTGACCAGTTTAAACCACTGTTTGTTGATTTTAATATTGTTCCGTTATCACCTGCAATAAAGCCCGTAGATGCATTTAAAAAGAAAACCGATTTTAAATTAATCCCTCCCGCAAGAGTCATTTGGATCCAGTCATACCCGTTATCCGTTGTCATTTCAAGCAATCCATTATTGCCTGCAATCCAAACATATTGGCCATTAGCTGAAACAGAATTGTATGTTACTGTCCCAATTGAATTATTGCTCCACGTACTCCCGCCGTTTGTTGAGTAAATTATATACCCGTTTGTTCCAACCCCCCATACATAATTGCCGTCTTTAGAAAATACCGAATTCAAACCCGCAGAAATAGCTGTATGAAAAGAAAAGGTAAATATTACGAGGGCTAGTAATATTTTTGCTGTTTTCATTAGTGGGTAGATTAAATTAATTATATAAATCTTGAAAAGAATATAAATAATAATTCAGGAAATAGGAACTTAAAAAACTACTTTTATTACGATTTAATAACTTGGGTTTAGTCCAGGATATCGGCGGTATTTTTGAAAAACATATGAGATTTATAAGGAATTGTAGAAACTAATCACATCTTTTGCAAGCCCGTCCCATGAATGCTTTTCCCGTACCGCGGCAATATTGGGTATGAACTTTTCTTTTAATCCTTCAGCGAAATATTTTTTTATCGCGTCGCTTATTTCAACAGGGTCAAGATGTTTTACAATGAGGGCTGTTTTGTTTTCTTCTACTAACTCCTTAAATCCACCAACGTCTGTTACTATCACCGGCACATCAAACTGGTAAGAAATTCCGACTATACCACTTTGAGTTGCGCTTCTGTAAGTAAGCACGCAAACATCAGCTGCCGAAAAATAAGTCGGCATCTCCGTATCTGGAATGTAATTAATATATTTAACAATCCTGTCCCCTAGACCAAGTCTATCGATTTGTTCCTGGTACTTTGTAAACTCGCCGTATACTTCGCCTACAATCATTAATAAATAACTGTCATCAAGATATTTCATCGCATCAATTAGCAGGTCCAATCCCTTATAATCTCTTATGAATCCAAAATAAATTAATATTTTTTTATCTTGCGGCAGATTCAGTTTTTCCCGGGCTTCTTTTTCAGGAATCCTTGGAGTATAATGGTCATGAAAGGGGAGCGAGTGAATAATATATTTTGCCCCGGGTCTTAGTTCTTCCAGTTCTTTTTTGTTTGATTCGCTCAATAGTATGTATGCATCCGAATGGCGAAGATAAAAATTAGTCAGAGCCATATCTCCAAATCTCGGCTCATGAGGAACAACGTTGTGGAGAATCGACATCACTTTTATCCCTGCCTTCTGCGCCTTCTTTGCGATCCATCCCATCGATGGCGCAAAAAACGGCATCCAATAAGGCTGCAACAGCAGGTCAGGCTTATACTTAATAATTCTCTTTGCAGTTTTACCGAATGTGAATGGGTTGATGCTATCCAGAATTCTATCAACGGGAAAATCCTGCTTCTTATCGGTTTCAACCGTGAATTGGGAAGTCCCCGGGAACAGGAATTTAGGGTATTGCCGCGAAAATGAAAATGCTTTCACATCCTCAGTCTTTCTTAGCGAAAGATATAAAGAATCGCTGAACTGGGCAATTCCTCCGCGATATGGAAAAAACGGCGATAAAAAAGCAATCTTCATAAATACAATTTCCTGATTTTAACGTACTTTTACAATTGAATAATTTTGCTTAATACTCATGAATTACAAGGGCAGCCAATAAGGATTGTCTTGAAATTACGGGCGTTTTAAACTAATTTCTTTTGGCATTAGCGCTGATTTTGTTAAAAAGCCAAAATACTGTATCTATGAAAAAAATATTTTTCATACTTCTCATTCTTTTAAGCCCGCAGGCAATATCTTATTCACAATGGGTTCAGCAAAATTCCGGTATTAACGGTACGCTTTATTATGTGTTTTTTGCCAATCAAAATACTGGCTATTCAATTGGGGAAGCTTTATTAAAAACAACCAATGGCGGAACTAACTGGACTTCTCTCACAGGATCTGGCACATGTATTTATTTCCTTAATCCTGATACGGGCTTCTTAGGATATTCCGTTGGGACAAATAGCGGGATTGGTAAAACTACAAACGGCGGATTGAATTTTACAATAACTAATCTCAGTCTGGGTTCTGCTAATTCAATTTCATTTATTAACGCTCTAACGGGGTGGGCGGCGTTCGGTATTCAGGGGTTTGGCAATATTTACAAGACGACAAACGGTGGAATAAACTGGTTCAACGTTAATACTACACAGGGTCAGACCTATGTTAAATTTTTTAATGCAAATACAGGATATGCCGAAGGGTATTACTATGGACTAAGGAAATCAACGGACGGGGGGCTCACATGGTCATTTGTTCCTCAGGGAGCTATGGGAGTGGTTGTCTATGCTATAGATACCAACATTGTTTATCAGGCTTCTTACAGCGGACACATTTACAGAACAACTAACAGCGGAACTTCATGGGATACGCTGCAAAGCGGAGTCACCACTTCAGTATGGTCGTTCAGTTTTCCGAATTCAGCGACCGGGTATGCGGTAGGGGGTTATACCAATAATCAGATAATTTTATGCACAACTAATGGCGGAAATAACTGGGTAAATACGGGAGCAGTTAACTCAAGCGGTCTCAACAGCGTTTGCTTCATAAATCCGTCTACAGGCTGGGCCGTTGGCGATAACGGAACAATATTAAAAACTACCAATGGCGGCGGACTTGTTGGTATACAGCCCCTAAGCGAACAAATACCTCCGGACTTTCATTTATATCAAAATTTTCCTAACCCGTTTAATCCTGAAACGAAAATAAAATTTGACTTACCGCCGGAAAAAAACAAGGAGGCTGTCAAATTGGTTATCTACGATATCCTTGGAAATCAAATTGAACAGCTTGTTAACGAACTATTAGATCCTGGAAGTTATGAAGTTTTGTGGAACGCGTCTTCATTTCCAAGCGGAATATATTTTGCAAGGGTTCAAACAGGAAACCGAACCGAAACAATAAAAATGGCATTGCTGAAATAATATTTTGGCGTTTAGGTTTTAAGCAGGAGCTTTCATTTCCCGGATTTTTTTGCGATTTACTCCCGGTTTTGCTTTCTTACTTTTGCCTTTTCCATTCTTGGTAAATTTTTGTATCTTACCGTTCAAATTCTAACTAATATGCCAAATACAACTGAAGAAATAGTCTGGGAAGGCTCTGAATCGCAGGTTCTGAACTTTGGAGTCTTTGTTATCGGGTTTTTAATGACCGCCGCTATTGTTGTGGTCACAATTCTGTTTTTACCGCTTCTGATCGCATTATTGATAATACCTATAGTTTATGTATTGTACCATATGCTTCTGGTGAAAACCAAAAAATACAAGATCACAACCGAAAGAATATTTTTTACTACAGGAATTTTTTCAAAGAAGACCGACTCTCTTGAACTGTACCGGGTAAAAGATCTGGACGTTGTTGAACCATTTGGTTTAAGGATGTTCAAAAAGGGGAATATCGAAATAGACAGCTCGGATGAATCGACGCCTAAATTTCATTTAAGGGCTATTCCGGATCCTAAAAGCCTGATGGATAAGATAAGAACCAATGTAGAAAAGAGAAGAGATGTTAAAGGTGTAAGAGGAGTTGATTTCCAGGCTGACCACGGCGTGGACGGAAATTAAAGTTCTGCAATCAGAGTTTAAAATAAAATGATAATAAAATATTTATTGCTTTTGTGGCTCGCCGCGGTTATCTGCTTCGGGCTTCTTTACCCGATACCATATATTCCCGCTCTGGGGGATAGAGCCAGAGTCCTTTACTTCCATGTGCCTACCGCATGGATAACAGTAGTTGCATTTATAACTGCGCTGGTCTATGGTATAAGGTATTTAAGAACGAAAGATATAATGTATGATTACAAAGCTGCATCAGCAGCAGGCATCGGCATTATGTATTGTATCCTTGCAACTGTAACAGGTTCCATCTGGGCCAAGTTCAACTGGGGCTCTTTCTGGAACTGGGACCCTAGAGAAACTTCGATATTTTTATTGTTATTGATTTATGGCGCATATTTTGCGTTACGCAGCGCAACGGAATCAGAAGAAGCGCGGGCAAAGCTTTCATCGGTCTACGTTATTCTTGCAGGCATCACGGTTCCGTTCTTTATTTTTGTTCTGCCAAGAATTGTTGAATCTCTTCACCCTGACCCGATAATAAACGCGCAGGGAAAAATTCATATGGATACGGCGATGCTGATTATTTTCTTAAGCTCGCTTGCCGGATTTACCGGGCTTTATGTATGGATACTCAGCATGAGGTTCAGGCTCATTAAATTAGAACTATCGCAAACAAACTAATACTATGGAATTCTTAGAAAAAAATTCATACTACGTTGTTCTGATAATAACTTTGATTATCTGGATAGGAATTTTCAGCTACCTGATGTCGATGGATAAGAGGATCAAGAAGCTGGAGAAGAATACGAAATAATGTTGTCATTCCCGTCCCGATTTAATCAGGAGGAATCTTTGTTTTGACATAAAACTTCATGTCATTCCCGCGAAGGCGGGAATCTTGGTTTTTAAATCAAATTTTAGTGTATCTATCTTGGCCTTACCGTTTAGTTATTACGTATATATGCTTGCCAGCAAGAAAAATGGCGTATTATACATTGGCGTAACTAACAATCTCTTACGAAGAATATATGAACATAAAAATAAAAAGCATAAAGGATTTACAGAAAAGTATTTCACAAATAAGCTGGTCTACTTTGAGGAAACCGATTCCATCTTCTCAGCGATTGCAAGAGAAAAGCAATTTAAAAAATGGAATCGTCAGTGGAAAATCAATTTAATTCAAGAAATGAATCCCGATTGGAATGATCTTTATTATGAATATGGAGGATTTGAATTTGATATTGCTATGAAAGAGCTAGAAAGCGTTTCAAACTAAAACCAAGATTCCCGCCTTCGCGGGAATGACATAGTGTTGATACCTGATTTCAGCCCTTGAATGAACTACAACCAAATCAAGATTCGTCCCGTTTAAATTAGCAGGAAAATGACAAATTATAGAATTTACTTCTTCTTATTCGTTATGCACGCCTTTACAAATTCTCTGAATAGCGGATGCGGATTGGTCGCTCTTGATTTAAGCTCAGGATGGAACTGGCATGCTACAAACCACGGGTGATTAGGCAGCTCAATAATTTCAATCAGGTCTTTATCGGGATTTATCCCTGAAAAGATCATTCCCGCGTCTTCGAACTGCATTCTGAACCGGTT
>CAZMRG010000042.1:8920-23455 GCA_964568655.1 uncultured Ignavibacteriales bacterium
TATTTAATCGCTCTTATTTTTCCTTCCGTTCCGCGTTCGCCGAAACCATATGGCACAAGCAGCCCGTCAATACCGCTGAGATGTTTCCCAACATGTGTATCATGCTCTAGATCCTGAGATGAGATCCATTTTATATTTACCTTCACGTCATTTATAGCGCCGGCATGAACAAACGCTTCCAGTATGCTTTTGTATGCGTCGGGCACCATGATATACTTGCCGCACATCCCGATTGTGATACTGTTCTTCGGCTTCAAAATGCGGTTTACAAGTTTTTTCCATTTCGCCAGGTCGGGCTTTTTCGCTTTGATCTTAAGCTTGCTTAAAACCAGGTCGTCAAGTCCTTCGCTCTTGAGCTCAAGCGGCACCTGGTAAATTGTCGGCACGTCTTTGCATGAAATAACGCAATTAGTTTGAACGTTACAAAACAGAGCTATCTTTTCTTTTATTTCCTGCGATATACTGTTATGGCTTCTTGTAATTAGTATATCGGGTTGAATACCAATTTCAAGAAGCGTCTTTACGCTGTGCTGTGTCGGCTTGGTCTTTATCTCGCCGGCAGCTTCAATAAACGGAACATATGTTAAATGAATTGAAAGAAAATTCTCCCTCCCGACTTTAAGCATAAGCTGCCTAATAGCTTCCAGGAATGGCAGCGATTCGATATCGCCGACCGTTCCGCCGATCTCAGTGATTATTACATCGTATTTCTTTGATTCGCCAAGCAGCGTCATTCTTTTCTTTATCTCGTCAGTAATATGCGGCACTACCTGGACCGTCGCTCCAAGGTAATCTCCGCGCCGCTCTCTTGTTATCACTTCATTATAAACCTGCCCTGTTGTTGTGTTGTTTGCTTTGGACATGTTCATATCCAAAAAGCGTTCATAATGACCTAAGTCAAGGTCGGTTTCGGCGCCGTCTTCGGTTACGTAAACCTCGCCATGCTGGTACGGACTCATTGTGCCCGGGTCAACATTTATATACGGGTCAAACTTTTGTATTGTTACGCGCAGTCCCCGTGATTTCAGCAGCAAGCCAAGCGATGACGCTGCAATGCCCTTGCCAAGCGATGAAACTACGCCTCCGGTTAAGAATATATATTTTACGTTCTTCATAATTTCTTTCATTCCCGTCCCGATTAAATCGGGAGGAATCTATTTCATTTTCTTAGTTTTCTTAGATCTTCTTTTGTATCAATTGATTGTGAATCGACATTTGTTACAACCACTCTGATCTTTCCGCCATTTTCAAGAACCCTAAGCTGCTCAAGTTTCTCAGCCTGTTCAAGTGTTGAGGGTTTCATCTTAATCAGTTGCTGTAAATAACTTTTTCTGTAAACGTACAAGCCTATGTGCTTATAATAATTTACTTTTCCTTTCCTGTCTCTGTCATACGGAATCGGATTCCTTGAAAAATAAATTGCATCCCCATCTTTATCAAATATCACCTTAACTACATTCGGGTCGTTAATTTCTTTTTTGTCTTTGATCCTGAATGCTAAAGTTGAAACGTTAACTGTTTTATCTTTTAGTAATGGCTTTATCGCTTTATCAATGTTTGCGGGGTTTATAAATGGTTCATCTCCCTGTATATTAACTACAATATTAAGATTCACAAGTTCACCAGTTCGCTGGTTCACCACTTCGCCTATTCTGTCCGTCCCGCTTTTGTGTTTAGATGAAGTCATTGCCGCATTACCTCCAAACTTAACCACCGCATAATAAATTCGCTTATCATCTGTTGCAACAATTACCTTATCGATCAATTTAGCTTTCTTGCATCGCTCGTAAACATGCTGTATCATAGGCTTTCCGCCTATTTTTATCAGCGGCTTCCCCGGTAAACGTGTGGAAGCATATCTCGCCGGAATTACTCCAAGTACATTTATTTTTTTTGTCTCACGTTTCACGTCTGCCTTCTCACTCTTTTGCCTTCTGCTTTTTGCCGTCTCACGTTTTCACTTTTCCAGAACTTTCGGCACTCTGAAAAAATTCTCTGTCTTAGCCGGTGCGTTCTTCAAAGCTTCTTCTTTTGTCAGACACACTTCAACTTCATCTTCCCTGAAAATATTTTCGGTTTCGTTAATATTTTCCAGCGGCTCAACCGGGCCCAATTCCAGTTCGTTAAGCTTATCAATATATTCAAGAATTTTATTCAGCTCTCCCTGAAGCTTCTCTTTTTCATTCTCATCAAATTTCAGCTTAGCCAGTTTTGCTATGTGTTCAACGTCTTTTTTTGTTACCGCCATATTAGCCTCACCCCCGGCCCCTCTCCAACAGGAGAGGGGAGCAGAATAAAATATTATTTATTTTTGTAAATTAGATATTACAATATCTCTTATTTCGTTCAAAAATTCTTTATCTTTTTTGTATTTCAATGGCTTGCTGATAACCATATTTATCACGCCTGATTTTACTCTGCCCGAGCCGCCCGGCATAAGCTGAAATGAATTGCTAAGCGTTACAGGCACAATATCCGCCTCTGATTTTTCAGCAAGGTAAAACATGCCGCGCTTGAATTCGCCTACCCGGCCGTCCCTTGTTCTAGTGCCTTCGGGATAAATTACAATCGAAAGGCCCTTCTTAATTCTTTGAGCTGCCTTATCCAGCGAGCGCATTGCGCTTCTTACGTTCTTCCTGTCAATAGAAACAAAACCAACTGCGGCCATCGCCCAGCCAAGTAACGGCACAATGTTAATTTCCTTCTTGTAAACCATTCTGACGTTATCGGGCAGCCAGGCAAGCTGAACAAAAATATCAAGGTAGCTTGCGTGATTGGAAATGTAAATTTTTCCTTCACCCGGAGTAATATTCTCAGCGCCTATTAAATTTACCTTTACCCCATAAATTACCAAAACCGCTCTTGTCCATATTCTCATCAAAGAGCCGGAAACTTTTCTGTGATAATCTATTGGGAAAACTAAAAGAGATAATATGGCTATCAAGAGGGAGTACATTATGACAATGAAATTCTTTATCAGCCACATGTTTACAAAGATACAAAATTATTTTCACACTGAAATACAATAAAACCAAGACCTGCAAAAATACAAAATCCCCGTTGAGGGAAAAATTAATAAACTTTTTCCTATTCAAATTTTTAGTATATTCGTATCTAACCTAGTATCCCCATATGGTCATCTTGGGATAATAATCAAATAAATTTGACAGAAAAGAAAAAAGTTTACCTCCGTGTAGAAGATGGGAGCATTTTTACGGGCTATTCGTTCGGCAAATATGCTGATTCCGAAGGGGAAGTGGTCTTTAATACAGGAATGACCGGCTATCCCGAAGCCCTGACCGACCCGTCCTATTCGGGCCAGATCCTGGTCTTTACTTTTCCCCTGATCGGCAATTACGGCGTCCCGAAGTTTACCAAAGATATATATTCGAAGTTTGAATCTTCCAAAATCCAGGTTAGAGGAGTGATAATTTCAAATTACAGCTTCAGCTATAGCCATTTTGATGCATACCAGTCTCTAAGCGAGTGGCTTGATGAAAACAAAATACCCGGGATCTATGGAATCGATACCCGCGAACTGACCAAGAAGCTGCGCTCAAAAGGCGTTATGACGGGAGAAATAACCACAAAAGAACCCTCGGGCGGATTTATGGTTGAAGATCCGAATTTTACAAACCTTGCAGGCGGAGTTTGCATAAAGAAACCGGTCATCTATAAGCCAAAGAATAAAAGAGCTAAGAAAAAAATCCTGTTAATTGATTGCGGTGTCAAAAATAATATAATCCGGAACTTCCTTAACCGCGGCGCAGAGGTGATAAGAGTTCCGTTCGATTTCGATCCGTTAAAGTCTAAATATGATTTTAACGGAATTTTTGTTTCAAACGGGCCCGGCGATCCGAAGATGTGTAAATCAACGATTACGAATCTAAAAAATTCATTCTCGCTTGGCGTACCCGTGTTTGGAATATGTTTAGGCAGCCAGATACTCGGACTCGCAGCGGGCGCTAATACATTCAAACTTAAATTCGGGCACCGCTCGCAGAATCAGCCCTGCATCGAGCCCGGCGGAAGATGTTACATCACCTCGCAAAACCATGGGTATGCTATAGATAAAAAGACTTTGCCCAAAGACTGGAACGAGTGGTTTGTGAATAATAACGATGGCACTAACGAAGGCATAAAACATAAGTCAAAGCCTTTCTTCGCGGTGCAGTTTCATCCCGAGTCATCTCCCGGCCCGAATGATACCGGCTGGCTGTTTGATATGTTTCTTGATTCAATTTGACTTTATCCCCACGCAAGTGGGGATCTATTATCCCGTCATTCCCACCTGCTTGTGCGTAGCCGCTTCGGCGAAGGCAGGCGAAAGCGGGTGTGCTGGAGTATTTAGAAAATAAATAAAATATGAAAACAATTATTTTATGTTATTTGTTATATTTAATTTTATCTACTGATATATTGCTAGCAAATAAAAGTGATTCAATAAGCATTACTATAACACCTGTTGCAATGAATTATGGTGATATTGAACAGTCAGTTAATCTCAGTTTCTATAATGGTGGATTAGATACGCTTGTAACAGTTGCAAATATGTATATAGAAGGACTTTCACTAACTACTATTGTTTATCCACTGGGAAACTACTATTGCCCTAATTTATTAATACTTAGACCAGGTGATAAAACGATCAACGAAGGTGATGGAAAATATACAGTAAACTTTAATGAATTTCCGAAATTTTTCATTTTCCCGCCGAATTCAAGAAGAGAAATAATCATAGAAACAAAGTTATTATCGAAATTATTAGCGGGTAAACAGTGGGAAATAAATGGAATAATGTGTTTTGCAAAATTGTCTGTTTTAGATTCTACTGTCAGGGAATTTTTTCCGGAAAGGTTTGAAACATATAGAAGATATTTTATTCAAAGTGATACTTTGACCGTAGAGGCTCAGTTAAGTGATTCAGTTAAGACAACTTCTATCTTTAAAGAATTGGAACAGACTGGAAAGTTTAATAAATTACAGAATGCTTTTGATGGTCGGATTAATAAATAAGTTCCAATCAAAAATTAAAAGCAGAACCCCGCGCGGGAATCCAGAAAGGAATTCCGGATGGAGTTTGAAATGTATGATAATATGTTTTCTGAGTAAATGGTTGTAAGCGCATCAATCATCAAAACAAATATTTTTACAATGGGCTTAATTTTTTACAATTACAAAAATAATTTTCTAGATTCCCCTGCCTGCGCCGAGTCTTCGGCAGGCAGGCGCTTTCGCGGGAATGACAAGCAATCTTGAAGAGTATTAAAAAAATATTATTATTAGGCTCCGGCGCCTTAAAGATCGGCGAGGCCGGCGAATTTGATTATTCCGGTTCGCAGGCAATAAAAGCGCTTAAAGAAGAAGGCAAGTACGTTGTGCTTGTTAATCCGAATATTGCAACTGTGCAAACGGATAAAAATCTTGCCGATAAAGTTTACCTGCTTCCCGTCAATTCATACTTTGTAGAACAAATAATTAAGAAAGAAAAACCCGATAGCATACTTCTTGGTTTCGGCGGGCAGACAGCGCTGAACTGCGGACTTGAACTCGATAAGCTCGGCATACTTCAAAAATATAATGTGAAAGTTCTCGGCACACAGGTTGATTCAATTAATAAGACCGAGGACCGCGAGCTGTTTGTTAAAGAGCTAAAAAAAATAGATGTCAAAACTCCTAAGAGTATTGCGGTAACATCTACAGAAGCAGGGCTAAAATCCGTTAAGAAAATTGGCTTCCCGGTTATTCTTAGAGCCGGCTTCACGCTGGGCGGACTAGGCTCAGGCTTTGCAAGAAACGAAAGGGAACTCAGGAAAGCTCTGAAAGAAGCGTTCTCATATTCGCCGCAGGTATTAATTGAAGAAGATTTGAGGGGATGGAAAGAAATTGAATACGAAGTTGTCCGCGATTCTATTGATAATTGTATTACTGTCTGCAACATGGAAAACTTCGACCCGCTGGGAGTGCACACGGGGGAGAGCATTGTTATCGCGCCTTCACAGACGCTATCGAACCAGGAATACCATATGTTGCGCGATATTTCAATAAAAACTATCCGCCATTTTAAAATAACAGGCGAGTGCAACATACAGTTTGCGTTGAATCCCGATAGTCTTGAGTACAGGGTAATAGAGGTCAATGCAAGGCTTTCACGCTCATCGGCGCTTGCATCAAAAATCACCGGGTACCCGCTGGCATATATTGCAGCAAAGCTTTCGCTTGGCCATAAGCTCACTGAGCTTAAAAATTCAATCACTAAAAAAACATATTCATGTTTTGAACCGGCTCTTGATTATGTTGCGCTTAAAATTCCGAGATGGGACTTGCAGAAATTTCCGAAAGTGGAAGAAGAGATTGGCAGCAAAATGAAAAGCGTGGGCGAAGTTATGGCAATCGGCAGGAGCTTCCCGGAAGTTCTGCAGAAAGCTATCCGTATGCTGCAGGTAGGTAAGTTCGGGCTGGTGCTCAATAAATCCAAAACAGAAACTATAAAAGAAGATATTGTAACTCCCACGCCAAGAAGACTGTTTGCAATTTCTCGCGCGTTAAGAGCCGAGTACACGGTTGATGAAATTTACAAAATGTCAAAAATCGATAAGTGGTTCCTGTACCAGATCGAACAGATTGACGGATTCAGAAAGACGAAAATTAATGAAGGCAAGCTGACAAGAGAATTCATGATCGAAGCGAAGCAGCTTGGGTATTCGGATAAACAGATATCTCTTCTTGTTAACTCATCAGCGCCGCGCAGCTTAAGCGCAAAGCTAGATGAAGATGAAATAAGAAAGATAAGGAAGAAGCTCAAAGTTTTTCCCGCGTTCAAACAAATAGATACGCTGGCAGCAGAGTATCCGGCTGAAACAAATTATTTGTATTCGACTTATCACGGCCAGGCGCAGGATATAACAGAGACGAAAAATGTTGACAGGAAAAAGATAATGATACTTGGTTCGGGACCTTACAAAATAGGTTCGTCAGTTGAATTTGACTGGTGCTGCGTTACGACGGCAAAGTATCTCAGGAAAATGGGATACAAAGTTGTGATGGTAAATTACAATCCCGAGACGGTAAGCACTGATTATGATATTTGCGATAAGCTTTATTTTGAAGAGCTATCTCTTGAACGCGTTTTGGATATTTATGAATTTGAAAAACCGCTCGGATTAATTCTTTCTATGGGCGGGCAGATCCCAAACAATCTTGCATTGAAGCTTCATGAATCAGGGGTAAGGATACTTGGTACGTCTCCGGTTTCAATAGACAGGTGCGAGGACAGAAATAAATTCTCTTCTATATTAGATAAGCTTGAGATAGACCAGCCCGTATGGCAGGAGCTTGCCTCGGTGAAACAGGCCAATGAATTTGCCGCTGAGATCGGTTACCCTGTTCTGATGCGTCCTTCATATGTACTATCCGGTACCGCCATGAAAGTTTGCTACGATGAAAAATCTCTGGACGATTATCTTGAGCAGAACGCGCACATCTCGGAAGATTATCCCGTGGTTATCTCGAAATTCGAAGAAGGCGCAAAAGAAATTGAAATGGACGGTGTCGCTCAAAACGGCGAGCTTATTATCTACGCCATTTCAGAACATATAGAAAATGCCGGCGTTCATTCAGGAGATGCAACGCTTGTTATCCCGCCGCAAAAACTCTATTTCGAAACTGTTCACAAGGTTAAGAGAATTACGAAGGCAATTATTAACGAACTGAAAATCACCGGTCCGTTTAATATTCAGTTTCTTGCAAAAGAAAATAAAGTAAAGGTAATTGAATGTAATTTAAGGGCGAGCCGCTCGTTCCCGTTTATATCGAAAGCAACCGGGTATAATTTCATCGAGTTTGCGGTAAGATCTATGCTGGGTAAAAAGATCAAAGGCGACTACAAAACTCTTGACCTCGACCACATCTGCGTAAAAGCGCCGCAATTTTCTTTTTCGCGCTTAAGCGGAGCAGATCCGATACTTGGAGTCGAAATGTCATCGACCGGCGAAGTAGCATGCTTTGGCGATACCCTTGAAGAGGCTTTCCTGAAGTCGCTGCTTTCAACAGGATTCAGATTGCCTAAGAAAAATATCCTGCTCACACTGGGGGACATTGAAGAAAAGATAGAGTTCCTTGATAGCGCGAGGAAACTTGATGAAATGGGATATTCGCTGTTTTCAACCACCAATACGCACAAGCTGCTTTTTGATAACGGGATCAAATCGAAACTTGTTTTTAAGATAAGTGAAAAGAAATCGCCTAACATCTTAAAGCTTCTTGAACAGAAAAAATTTGATCTCGTAATAAACACGCCGACAAGCAAAGAGAAATTCAGCGAACCCGACGGTTATACCATCAGAAGGAAAGCTATTGATTACAACATACCGCTCATTAACAATATCAAAATTGCAAACCTGTTTGTAAATGCGATCTATAATTATACATTGGATAAGCTGGAAATTAAGAGCTTAGACGAATATGAATAAGCTGCCGGTTTTTTAATTCGTAATGTCTAGCCCCTCTTTCATTGATTATCATTACCGCCGTTGTTGGTGCCTGCCTGCAGCAGGCAGGTTATCACAAACAACATAATTATACAATGGCATTCCCATTTCATATCTAATGAGGGATAAACTCCTCGACATTGTCGATGCACTCCTAAGAAAAGAATGCAAAATTATGCGGGTTTTTTAATTCGTAATTCAAAATTCTCAATTCGTAAATCATCTAGCCCCTCTTTCATTGATTATCACATAAAATTTGGTGATTTTGCCGTAACATAATTTCTGTATTTTGAAAAAATTCATTTTTCTTCTGGCTTTGTTATTCCTATATTCGGCGACCGCTAACCCGCAGCGCTCAAAGTCAGTTACGCCGGAAAATAAAATAAAGAATTATGTTACCGACCAAACCGGAACCCTTTCATCTCAGGAGACAGCAGATCTTGAATCAAAGCTCTCAGCCTTCGATAAACAAACATCAACGCAGATAATTGTTGTAATGATAAGTACGCTTGGTGACGGCTCGCTTGAAGACAGGTCGCATGATATAGCCGAGCAAAACGGAGTTGGCAAAAAGAGCAAGAACAACGGCGTACTGCTTTTTATTGTTAAAGATGACAGGAAGCTGAGAATTGAGGTCGGGTACGGACTTGAAGGCGCATTAACAGATGCTATCAGCGACCAAATAATCCGTAAAGAAATTACTCCGCAGTTTAAACTGGGAAATTATTACGCAGGTATTAATGCAGGGACTGACGCGATAATAAAAGTAACAAAAGGCGAATACACCCAGGACACGAAAAAAAATAATGATTCTGATTTTGGCGGCTTGTTATGCGGACTGCCGGTTATTTTCGTTCTGTTTCTGGGTTTTGTTATGTTCATGATCGTAATCAGGATATTTTCAAGGATATTTGGCTGGAGGCGATTCGGCGGCGGCGGCGGCTGGTTCTCAGGCGGTTCAGGCGGCTGGATGAGCGGCGGGGGCGGAAGCTCATGGGGCGGCAGCGGTGGAGGAGGATTCTCAGGCGGCGGAGGAAGCTTTGGCGGCGGCGGCGCCAGCGGAAGCTGGTGAGTTGATTTGAGATTTGAGATTGCAGATTTGAGATTTTTAAGTTACAGTTAGCATGTTTCAGGGTGCAAGTTAACAGAAAACAGAAAAACAAAAAGCAGAAAGCATAAAAACAGAAACCAAATTACTAATTACGAATTGAAAACGGATAATCGGATACACAATTAACATATTTAACTCAATTAACTGAATTGACTATTTTTTGAAAAGCTGGATTAGCAAATATTTTACCGAGGAAGAACTCGCTTCTATCAAAAATGAGATCGCGGAAGTTGAAAAAACTACTTCGGGCGAGATACGCGTTTGCTTCAGACATAAAAGAAAGCTTTTTGAAAATAAGGATAAGCTTCACGAAATTGCGTTAAAAGAATTTCACGCGCTGGGTATGCATAAAACAAAACTTAAAACCGGAGCGCTGATATTTATCTTATTTCACGATAAGTATTTTGATGTGGTTGCAGATGAAGGGATCCATAAGAAAATTCCTGATGAAACATGGAAGAAATTCGAGGAGCTATTGATCAGCGAGTTCAAAAGAGAGCGCTATTGCTCGGCTATAATCCATGTCATAAAGAGAATCGGAGAGACGCTTACTAAAGAATTTCCATGCGAAGCGGGGGATGCAAATGAGCTTAAAGATGATGCGGTGATAGAATAATTACTTTTCTCTTTCTTTATTCTTAGGCTTAAAAACCAGCGTCAGCGGTACGCCGGTGAACTTAAAAAACTGCCTTACCTTACTTTCAAGAAATCGTTTATAATTTACTTCAATTTCGTCAGGGTGATTGGCAAAGAAGCCTATTACAGGCGGCGAGTGTTTAAGCTGCGTTATATAATTTATTTTTATTTCTCTGTGTGATTTTGAATGCGGCGGCGATTCCTTTATGATTTTATTAAGCTTCGCGTTAAGCTCGCTCGTTTTTATTTCTTTTGACCTCTCGCTATACACTTCCAGCGCTGAATCGATTATTTTAGATACTCTTTGTTTTGTAATTGCTGAAGTAAATATGAACGGCAGGTAAGCATAGTTCTGAAGATGTTCCTTTACTTTGTTCTCATAAAGTTTTGAAGTGTCGCTGTCTTTTTCGATCAGGTCCCATTTGTTGATCACGATCAATATGCCTTTTTTAAATCTTGCGGCCTCATTGAGTATCTCAACATCTTCTTTATCAAGCTTAAATGTCGCATCACGCGGATCGGATGATTTCTGCAGCTTTGCAAGAATTGTAGTCGCGTCAATTACCAGTATTGCCACGTCGCATCTTTCAATGCTTCTGTGAGCTCTTAAGGCTGAATAGAACTCAAGGCTCTCCGCGCGTTTTATCTTGCTCTTCTTCCGTAAACCTGCGGTATCAACCAGAGTAATTTCCCTGCCTTTGTGTTTAATTGCAGTATCTATCGAATCCCGCGTTGTTCCCGGCACATCAGTAACAACATTCCTTGTAGTTTGCGTCAACGCATTAAGCAAAGATGATTTGCCTACGTTTGGCCTGCCTATAATCGCAAATCTTGGCATTGAGTCATCAGTTTCATCAGGCTCATCTGAATCGATACAATCAACTATTGAATCGAGTAAGTCTCCTGATTTTCTTCCTACCATCGCAGAAACTTCAACCGGCTCGCCAAGGCCCAGCTTATAAAAATCAGGTTTCGCGATCTCTTCTCTTTGTGAATCGACCTTATTGAGAACAAGTATAACTTTTTTTCCGGCAAATTCTTTTTTGTCCATATCCCTGCGCAGGATCTTCGCGATGTCATAATCAAGAACTGTCAATCCAGTCTGCGCGTCAACCACAAACAGAATTATGTCTGCCTCGCTCATTGAAATCTCAACCTGCTCGCGAATCGCTACGTCAAATTTATCCTTGCTTCCGACAACATACCCGCCTGTATCTATCAGGAAGAATTTCTTGCCGTTCCACTCAGCCTCGCCGTAATTACGGTCGCGGGTAACGCCCGGCGACTCATGAACTATCGCCACTTTTTTACCGATTAACCGGTTAAAAAGCGATGATTTGCCTACGTTAGGCCTTCCTACTATTGCCGCAATTTTTTCTGCCATAAGCAGTAAAGATAGTTATAAATCATAAGTGAAAAGACGCAGAAAATCGTCATTTAGAAGATGATACAATAGTTTGAACTTAGGAAATATAGAATAGAATTACTTGTTTTTTTAATAATAATCAACTATTTTTGGCGTTATTAACGTGACGTATTTTACGTCATGCATAAAACGCCATAGTGTAAAATGCCTAAAATAAATCCATTTGTCGTACACGGGTATAATTCCCCAAAATATTTTTGTGACAGGAACAAAGAATCGATGAATATTATCTCTGCGATGAATAACCAGAGGAATCTTACGCTATTCTCTTTAAGGAAAATAGGAAAGACAGGCTTGATCCATGATGTGTTTTATAAGATGAAGAAAAAAAATAAAAAAGATGGTTTTATCTATGCCGATATATCGCCTGCCGATAACCTGCAAAGTTTCATAAAAATTATAGCACAGGAAATAATCAAGCAGTTAGAATCAAAACCTCTTTCAATGATCAAAGAAGCCGCTCTGATGCTAAAAAGTATAAGGCCCAAACTATCGGTCGATTCCGTAACGGGCGAGCCGTCGCTGTCGGTTTTTTTTGAATCTAAACATGAAGCCGAAGCCTCGCTTGTTGACACATTGGAATACCTGAAAAAAAGATCCGAAAAACAGAGGATATGTATGGCAATAGATGAATTTCAGCAAATACTGAATTTTCCTGAAAAGAATATAGAAGCTATATTAAGATCGCATATTCAATTTATGAATAATGTAAATTTTATTTTTTCGGGAAGCGAGCAGAGGATGATGATCTCTATTTTTGCCGATGCAAAACATCCTTTTTACCAGAGTACCCAAATGATGCATCTGGAAAAAATTAGCGCCGTGGAATATAAAGAATTTATCCGGTTGAAGTTTAATGAATCAAATATAAATATTGAAGATGCGGCAATTGAACTTATACTGGATTTAACAAGGGATCATACTTATTATGTCCAATATCTCTGCAATAATTTATTTGACCGGGATCTAAATATTATAACCGTTACAGAGGTGAATAATATATTCACAAACATACTTCTCGAAAATGAAAGTACGTATTACGGGTACAGGAAAATTTTACCCGAACAGCAATGGAAACTCACAAAAGCTATTGCTCTTGATACAGGCGCGGAGCATTTAACTTCGAAAGACTTTCTTAAAAAATATGATTTGGGAAGCCATAGTTCGGTTAGCGCTGCAATAAAAGCTTTATTAACTAAAGATATTGTTTATGAGGAGAAAGGAATATACTATGTCTATGATGTTTTTTTCTCGCGGTGGCTTGAAAGGCTGTAATTAGTTTAACCTATCGCCGATAAAATCTACAAAGCTGACAAGCGTTTCTTTTGTCTCGGAATTTTTAAAATCTTTTATCTTAGTCTTTGCGACAGAACAAAATTCCCTTGTTCTGAGTATAGCGTAATCAAGCCCTTTATATTCTTTGATAAAATCGAGCACGATGGATTTATTTTTTGTGAAAGCGCCGTTCTTTACAATGCTTATAATTTCTTTTGATTCTTTCTTAGTCGAGTTCTGTAGCGCATGGATAAGCGGCAGGGTAAATTTCTTTTCTTTCAGGTCAGAGCCGGATGATTTACCCATTATCTTTTTCTTGCCCACATAATCAAGTATGTCGTCTCTAAGCTGGAACGCGATGCCGATATTCTCGCCGAACTCGCTGAGCAGCTTAATATTGTTCATATCGCTTGCAGCGCTTGCCGCGCCCAGCTCGCAGCATGCGGTTATAAGCGATGCTGTCTTATCAGAAATTATTCTGAAATATGTTTCTTCGTTTACTTCAAACTTCCTGTTCTTCTGGATCTGTAAAAGTTCGCCTTCGCTCATTCTCTTAACCGCTTTGGAAGTTATCTTGAGAAAGCCGCACTCATCATTTTCCAGAGCCAGAAGCAGTCCGCGCGAAAGCATAAAATCGCCCATCAGAACAGCTATCTTATTTTTCCACACTGCGTTTATAGAAGCAAGCCCCCTGCGGGTTTGAGCGTCGTCAACAACGTCGTCATGTATTAAGGTGGCGGTATGAAGCATTTCAACCAGCGTGGCGGCAAGGTATGTTCTTTTGTTTATTTCCCCGCACAGCTTAGCCGATAGCAGTACAAGTATCGGTCGTATCTTTTTTCCTTTTTGCCTTAGTATATACTTGCTGATAAGGTCGACTAACGCGACTTTTGATTTAATTGCCTGCCGGAACTCGATCTTAAATTCATCAAGTTCTTTTTGGATCGGCGCCGATATTTTCTTTAAGTCAGAATCCATGTAAATTATTTAATCCGTCTTTACAGCCTTCGGCTGCGATACTTTTGAAATATAAATGCTCAGCTCATATAACAACAAAAACGGGATACCCAGCAAAAGCTGGCTAGTAACATCTGGGCTTGGCGTCAGGATGCCGGCAACGAGCAATATTAAAACTATAGCATGCCTGCGGTACTTTCTCATGAAGCTTGGTTTCAGTATCCCCATCTTTGAAAGTAAAAATGAGATAACAGGGAGTTCAAAAACCAGCCCGGAAGCTATCATTATAGAAATAATGAAGCTGAAATATTCTTCAATAGAAATATTGTTGCTTATCGCCTCTGTTCCGAAATTTACAAAAAATCCAAGAGCTGTCGGAAGCATAACTATGTAAGCGAAAGAAGTCCCAACCAGAAAACAAAGCGAAGAGGAAAAAACTGCGCGCGTAACATATTTTCGTTCATTCGGCAAAAGCCCGGGCTCAAAAAATTTCCAGAACTGGTAAAGCGTGTAAGGAATGCTGAGCATAAATCCGCATGCAATAACCACTTTCATATAAACAATCATCTGCCCGTAAGGCTTCAGGTCTGCCGGAAGATTGCCGTTAGGTCTCGAAAACATATTGCCACACCTCGTGACGC
>CAZMRG010000043.1:0-23166 GCA_964568655.1 uncultured Ignavibacteriales bacterium
AAAAGTCATAAAATAAATTGACAACTATCATTTGCAGAACAGAGAAAAGCCCCTATTTTTGTATTAAACAACAATGTGGACTATATGGGCATATGATAGTGGAAATTTTCGTCAAGATTAAATTTAGTCTAAAAAATTGAGTTTTTTTTCAGTACTTTATGGCATATTATTTGTAATTAAATAAGTATGGTAGACAAAAAGATGAAATTAGTTACAGGCAAAATATCAATAGTTTTAGCGTTAACTTTGGCCTTTGTTATCATTTCATGCACAAAGAACGTGCCTTCAGATATGACAAACAAGAAAACGCCAATTCCAATGACAAACGGGCAAATGCCGAATGATTCAATTCACAGAAATCTGCAGAAAAATGACCAGGGTACACAGCAGAACAACCAGACAGAATCTGATGGCAAAGGCGATGAAAAAGCCGACCAGGTGCAAAAAGACGCTGACGACGCGGACGCTAAGTACATGAAAACGAAATCAGATTCGGACAAGAAAGCAGCTATTGAGAAGCAGCTTACAGCCGCAAATTACCTGATGTTTGAAGCCAATCTTTCACCGAAAAAGAAATACAAACCGGCGCTAAAAAGATACCGCAGAGTTTTGGAGCTTGACCCGGGAAACAAAGAGGCGCAGGATAATAAACAGCAGATAGAAGATATTTATCAATCAATGGGTATGCCAATACCTGACTAATATTTTTATAATAAATTATGAATAAAAAATATATAATTGGACTTGCAATAATTGTTGTGTTCCTTATCACAGGATTTTTTGCGTTCAAAGACAGCAAGATAGAATATACAAACTTTCAGGGGGCCGTAGAAAATCATAAAACATGCCAGGTGAAAGGCTCGTGGATAAAGGACAAGGAATCCGGATTTGATGCGAATACAAATACATTCTCTTTCTTCATGAAAGACGAGAACAATAATGTAATGAAAGTTGTATTAGACGGCGCGAGACCGAATAACTTCGAGATGGCAGAATCGGTTGTAGCAAAAGGAAAAGTAAAAGACGGCAATTTCTACGCTAAGGAAGTGCTTACCAAATGCCCTTCAAAGTATGAAGGAAAAGGCGAGGACGTTAAGAAATCAGGCATATAGCGCCTAAACATTTAACCAAGGATTAATGGGACAGATTTTAATTTATATAGCATTTGGAGCGGCGCTTGCAGCGTCATTTTCATACTTCACAGCCTTTGCAGGTAAAACAAAAAACATAAAGCTCGGCAGGGCTTTTTTTCATCTTGCAGCGGTTGCAATAATTTCTTCAGCGGGTTTCCTGCTTTACCTGATATTAACGCACCAGTTTCAGTATACATATGTGTGGGATTACAGCTCGCGGGATCTTCCGCTTAACCTGCTTATCTCAACATTCTACGCGGGCCAGGAAGGGAGTTTTCATCTTTGGGCATTCTTAATGACTATGCTCGGAATTTTCCTGCTACCCTATTTAACAAAGAGGGATATGGCAAGCGAAGATAAGTTTGAAGCTCCTGTAATGGGTATCTTCACCGCGCTCATGACTTTCCTTTTGTTTATCCTGATAATAAAATCTCCATATAAATATTTATGGGAGTCATTTCCGGCAGATGTTCAGGCCGGATTTGTTCCGCCTGACGGCAGAGGTTTGAATCCGCTGCTGCAGAATTTCTGGATGTCGATCCATCCGCCTATATTGTTCACAGGCTTTACATCGCTTTCAATTCCGTTTTCTTTTGCCGTTGCGGCGCTGATGAAAAACAGCTACGGACGCTGGCTTAAGCTGGCGCTGCCGTGGGCGCTGTTCGGCGCAGGCGTGCTGGGAACAGGTATTATGCTTGGCGGCTTCTGGGCTTACGGCGTACTTGGATGGGGCGGTTACTGGGGCTGGGATCCTGTTGAAAATTCTTCATTCGTTCCGTGGATCGCGATGGTTGCTGCAATACATACCATGATTTCCGAAGAACGAACCGGAAAATTTAAGAAAACAAGTTTATTGCTTTGTATTGTGGCTTACACGCTGGTTCTGTACTCAACTTTTCTTACGAGAAGCGGAGTGCTTGGCGATGCGTCAGTTCACTCATTTGTCGATCCCGGGCAGGAAGTTTATTTATTCCTGGTAGTGTTCCTTTCGCTCTTTGGCGCGCTGGGAATCGGGCTATTAATATACAGGCTAAAGAGTTTAAAGACCGAAAAGTCGGAACGCACTAATGTGCTTTCCCGTGAATCGGCGCTGTTTATCGGTGTGATAACGCTATGCGCAACAGCTCTGGTTATTGCAGTCGGAACAAGCTGGCCGATATTTGCCAAAGGCACAGTCGATCCTGCCTTCTACAACAGGATGAACCTGCCGCTTGCGATAATGATCGCATCCATAAACGGGTTCAGCATACTGTTAAAATGGCGGCACTCCGAAGAAAAACAATTTTTAAAGAGCATGTACATTCCGCTTGCGCTCACGGCTGCGGTAACGATCTTACTTGTAATACTTGGAATACATGAAATTCTTATAGCAGTTTTTGCTGCCGCGGCATTTTTTGCATTCTTCATTAACATTGAAATCGCCTACAGGATATTTATAAAGACGCGGGTAAAAGCAGGCGCATACATCGCGCATCTTGGGATTATGCTGTTGTTCCTCGGAATAATTGGTTCATCCAGATATTCACAGGAAGTAAATTTATCGCTGCCTATCAATCAGCCGAAAGAAGGGCTTGGATATAAGTTTACATACAAAAAAGCCACCTTAATTCCGGGCACGGAAGATAAATATCATTTCAACGTAGTTGTTGAAAAAGACGGGAATGAATTCCTGCTCCAGCCGATAATGTATTACAGCGAATACTCGCAGGGTATCATGAAAAATCCCGACATAGCAAATCTTGTTACAAAAGATCTATATCTTTCGCCAATGTCGCTTGAAGTGCCTCAGGACTACTCTGATAAGGACGTTGTGAACATCTCTAAAGGCGAGACAATGGAAACCAAGGGCATTAAGGTTAAGTTTATTGATTTTGACCGCTCAAAATTCAACCGCGATGCGATGAAGGAAGGCAAAGAGAGCGTAATGGGCGCAACGCTTGAAGTTACAGCGGACGGCAAGAAAGAAACAATTACAGCCGAGCAAAAGATATCACAGGGCAACACAGATAACTTACCGGTACAGCTCAGCTCTAATGACAGGTATACATTTTACCTGACCAACATCAGTGTGCAGAACGAATCAAAAGTCGGAATAGCCGTAGTTGATAATACTCTGCCGAAGAGCGATCAGTCACCTGAGACACTTGTTTTAACAGCCAGTATAAAGCCTTATATAAATCTTGTATGGGGAGGGACAATTGTAATGGTGCTAGGATTCTTCACAGCTTTGTTAAACCGATACAGGCTGATAAAACTTGAAAACAAAAAAGAAGAATTGCTCACTGTTAACGGAAACGGCAACGGGCACAATAAAACTAACGGTTTTAAAAAGAAAGCGAAGTTACCTGAAGAGATAAGCTAAAATTCGCAGAAATTAATTATCAAAAAATCCGGGTTCATTTAAATCCGGATTTTTTTTGCGGTCAAAATCTTAAGAAAACTTGCATGTGACACAAAAATTTAAATTCGCTAAAAAATAATAAAATAATAATTATGACATGTTTACAAATCAATTATCAATAATTTAGAATGCTATGAATTCCAAGTGGCTATAAACCTGTTACAATTATATACAAGAAAACCTTACTAAGTCGAGAAAATTGCATTGAATTGATTGTAATTGATTGATAATTTTACGTTGTAGTAATTTTAAGAATTAATCGACGAGTGATTTAATAGCCTCTGATTGTTGTCAGAGTGTTCATTATTGATAATCTTGATTATTGATAACATGCTGATAAGTTATAAATTCGTTCACATTGTACCACTCCGCATTCAACAATTCATCCCGGTAAATATTCTTTACGAAAAGAATGTTTTTACCAGACTTGCCCGGGAAATAAATCATAATACTAAGAGTAGTTTTACTGCAAAAATAAAACAGGCCGGGAAACCTGGCTTTTTTTATTTTTTCCTGTTCTTAAACAACTATCTCAATAAACTTAAATGGAATAAATACCATGACAAAAAGACTCAAATTAGTTACTATTTTTGCGGCGATTCTCGTTTTAGGGTTTAGCTTCTATAACAAAAAGGATCCCGATCCGCAGAAGATTAACGCAACAAGCATTCCTACATCAATGGAAATGCTGAAATACCAGGCTCCTTCAAATCACGATAGAACTCCATCTTTTATAAACGACGTACCTCTCTGGACTGAAAGCTTTGATGCGGCAACATTCCCGCCGACAGGCTGGTTGAACCTTCAGGAATCAGGAACAGGGCTATGGACACGCGTAACAACATCTACATATCCTAGCGGTTTCACTCCTCATAGCGGAGCCGGCATGACATGCTTCGGCAGCTTCAGCTATTCATCAGGCGTTGCAGCCTCGCTGGTATCTATGTCCTTCAGCTTGGTTGGCGGACAGTCAAAAGTCGGATTTTGGATGATCAGGGATGCCGGATATGCTACAAACACTGATAAAGTTGACTTTATGATCAACACGACGCCATCATCATCAGGCGCTACGTTATTGGGAACCATCAACAGATCTAAAACACTGGCTCCTGTAGAAGCAGGTGCAGACGGATGGTACTACTATCAGTTTACTATTCCAGCTTCATTCAATACTGCCACAAATTACCTTGTTTTGAAAGCAACAAGCGCTTATGGCAATGATTGCTACGTTGACGATGTTTCAATAATTCCGCTGTTAGCTCATGATGCCGCTACTCAATCGATAGATATGGTTACCCCGCACATGCCGGGAACAATTTCTCCGAAAGCAACATTCAAAAATAACGGCACGAACGTTGAGACTTTCCCAGTAACAATGGCAATTACACCGGGCAGTTATACATCTACAAAGAATGTTACATCTTTAGCGGTAGGATCGACAAACCAGGTTACATTTGACGACTGGGCTGCAACAAACGGCTCTTATTCAGTTAAAGTCATAGCTCAGTTAGGGACCGATCTTGACCGCACTAATGATACTTTGGTATTTCCGATTACAATTACAAGCGCTGTTTGGTCGACAGGCTCTGCAATGACCTCAGGTTCATATTTGGGCAGCGGCGTTGCTTATTGCAACACAATGGGTGATACTTCCTATTTATTCGCAATTGGCGGAAATGCACCTAATCTTACTTCTATATATAAATATAATGTTATTGCAAACACATGGTCGGCAGGCGCGCCGATGCCGGGCGGAAGAGTTGTGCTCGGGTCAGCAGTTGCCGGAAGATATGTGTATGCAATTGCAGGAAGCGACGGAACAAACTACTTTAATACACTGTACAAATACGATATTTTTGCAAATACATGGACAACCGGTACCCCATTGCCAACCGCTACTTTAGGGTGGTGTAAATGTTCAGGTTATCAGGATAGTTTGATCTATGTAGTCGGCGGAGCCGATGCAGCAGGCACAACTCAAACATCAGTATATCTGTACAACACAATAAGCGCAACATGGAGAACATGCACACCGTTAACAACAGGATGTTTTGGCGGCGGGTTCGCGATTGCTGCGAACTTTTTAGTATATTCGGGCGGAATTCAGGGAACAGTCCCCGGTTCAGCTACGTTTAAAGGCGCAATCAGTCAGACCGACAGAAGCCAGATCACCTGGACCACCGGCGCTGCTTATCCGGGCGGAACAATGTGGAAAACCGATATGGCCCCATGGGGACCTGCTCAGGTTATAATGACCACCGGAACATCATCAGCATCATCTGCAACATGGTGGACGCCGGATAATCCGAATCCATGTTATGCATATAATCCCACTAACAACACATGGACCGCAAGGCCTAACCTGACAACACCGGTGCTTGGCGCTTATGTTGGAAGCGTTTGGAACGTAACAGCTAATACTATTTCCTTAATTGTTGCTTCAGGGTATAACGGCACAGCAGCAGTAACAAATACCCAGATCTATTCTGAGAATCTTCTCGGCGTAAATATAATCAGCACGGGCGTACCTTCAAAATATTCACTCGCCCAGAATTATCCCAATCCGTTTAACCCATCAACAAAGATCAACTTTGCAATAAAGTCAAACGGAAACGTTACAATGAAGATCTACAACATTCTTGGAAAAGAAGTTGCAACAGTTGTAAATGAATACAAAACTGCAGGGACATATTCAGTTGATTTCAATGCCACAAATCTTGCAAGCGGAATTTACTTCTACAAGATTCAGTCAGGCAGTTTCACCGATACAAAGAAAATGGTACTTGTAAAATAAGGATCAGTTAGCATAAAGAAACGCTTTTAAGCGTTTAGAAATAATAAAAAATCCGGGTTCATTTTGAATCCGGATTTTTTTTGTTACCAAGCTGGCTTCTATTTTGTAAGTTTATCCAGCATGCGCTTAGCATTTTGGTTTTGTGGATCCATATCAATTACTTTTTTGTAATTTTCAATTGCCAGGTCTTTTTCGCCTTTTTTCATGTAAGCCTCGCCCATGCTATCGTAAACATTAACAGAGTTTGGGAAGAGTTTAACGTTGATCTTAAATACTACGATTGCCAGGCCAAGCTCGCCATTTTGCATAAGGCTGTATCCAAAACTATTTAAATGCATGTCATTGTACATCAGATGATTGGCATCAAGTATTGTTTTAAAATCCTTTTCCAGAGCATCTGCGCCGCCATCTTTGAGCAGTTTATAGAATTTCATTTCGGGCAGCAGATCAGGCTTATCGTATGGCTCGTTCTTGAGGATCTTTCTTACCCGTTTTTCAACTTCTTCAGACATCAGCCCAAAATTTGAAACTGCTATAAAAGTATAACCGTTTTCATACTCAATTATAACCGCGTTCCATACAGGCGTGCCTCCGGCTCTCGCAATCGGACCGCCCAGAATATTTGATTTTCGAAGGTAATTATCGAATTTAAGGAGTTCATCAACGTTGGTAAACATTCCGCCTGCGGGAGAAGGCGAAGCATCAAATGGCATGCTATGTTTTTGACCGGAATAATCAAGCATGGTTCCTGACGCACAGTCAGGAATTATATCGCCAATTTGTTTATAATATATATCTTTCATATCCAGCGGCGTGAAAAATCTTTCTTTCAGATTATCGGTATAAGATTTACCTGTCACTTTCTCAATTACTCCGCCCAAAACGGCAAACCCTGAATTAGAATACCTGTTATCAGTTCCCGGTTCAAAAAGCAGAGGTTCTTTGGCAATCAGTTCAAGATAATCATTCACCGTTCTATACTTGGTGGGATCCTTATTGTATTCGGGGTCCATTAGATAATCTCCCAGTCCGGCTTTCATATCCAGCAACATCTGAATCGTGATCTTGCCCCCAACCTCATCGGGGAAGATCGAAAGATATTTATTCAGCGGGTCGTTAACGCTTAGCTTACTTTCATTCTGAAGCTGGAGTATCATTGAGTGCGTAAATACTTTGTTAAGCGAGCCTATGTTGAAAAGCGTCTTTGTATTGTTTGGTATTTGTTTCTGCCAATCGGCATAACCAAATGCTTTTTCATACACGGGCGCTCCGTCTTTGGCAAGCATCACTACGCCGGAGAATAAGTCAAGTTTCATATATTCATTCATGAGCCCGTCAATCTTTTCCGGATAATCGTCAGCATAGCAGTTTGCAGATAAGCAAAACATAAAGAGGGCGAATAGAATTCTCTTTATTTTTGACATTTTTGTAATTTGAAATAATTTGGAAAAAATCATGTATTAATATGACGTTTGAAGGCTGCAAAAGGTCGCTTACGTAAAACAAAAAAGGCCTGATAAAATCAAGCCTTTTATAAAATATTATGATCGTTTATTCAGTCCGTTTTTGGTCGCCTGCGTTCTTAAACATGCTTTTCTTTCCCGGAGAGTGTTTATCCTCAGGGAATACGTTTATTTGCCCGTTGATATGCAGGCTTGGAGCAATGATCGTTCCGGAAGAATCGATAACCGAACTGTGGCACTGCCAGCATGTATTAATAGTAAAGAACGAATAATGCGGCGGCTGGAAATTATTTGGCGCGCCGGGAGTTGGATTCCCAGATATAGGATCGCCATGACATGAACCGCATGTGACGCTTTCGGGATTGTTAAATGTCGGCTGGAAATTCAAATTGCCGTTCTTAAAATACCCGTGGCAGTATACCTGTGAACAGCTGTTGGTAACAGGGTCATACGTTGGATTAGGCGTTACGCCTCCGCCAATTGAATTGTGCGCCAATACCCCGAATGTAATTAATGCCGCGCCGTGTCTTGTAGAATCAATATGGTTTGGATCGTCGAACGAAGCCAAATGCAGGTGGCACTCGCTGCAGGCGACACGGGCCGAATATCTCTCAGTTGAATCAGGGCTAAGATGGTGATTGTGAGCGCCCACTCCCCTATCTGTCTCATCCCATAAGTGACTCAGTGATTGCGGGGGCCATGAATGAGTGTAGCTTGGGTCCCTGCTGCCATGACATGTATTGCATGATTCAGGACCGTTGCTACCGGTGTGACAGGTAAAACAGCTAACGCCCGCCGTACCGCCCTTGAAATCGCCGCCGTGGCATGTTTTACATGTTTTCAGGTTCCAGTTAGTCTTGGCAATATAAGCGCCATGGAAATTAACATTAGTCGAATCCGCCCAACCGGCAGGATGTACGCCCGGCGCGCTTTGCGGCGCTACCAAACTTTTATCAAGCTCAGCGCATCCCTGGTAAGCCAGGAGCGAAACGATAAAAATGAAAAATGCAATATAAAATACTAAAATCTTTTTCATATGCTATTTATAATAAAATTTATAGCGCTTAATTAAATAACCAACATTCAGTGTCAGACAATTTTTCAAAACCTACTTAGCATGACAGTAACCGCAGAACCCAACGCCTTTAATGCCGTTCGGATGGGCATTCGGGTCGGTATGACATGTATAACAAACAGCGCCCTGCGTGCTGTGCCAGATCCCGTTTTCATCATGCAAAAAATTCGGTTCGTGAGTTCTCGGATGAGTCCCTTTAACGCCGTCATTATCGTAATGGCATTTAACGCAAACAGGGTCAGAGCCCTGCGCATCATGGCATGACTGGCATGACTCAATATCTTTTCTGGCTAATTGTGAATGAATTCCGCCTCCGGTATTTACGCCGATAGTTGTGAACCCAGGCTGCAAATGGCTTTGTGGCAATACGCCTGTCAACTGCTCGCCTCCATTGTTGTGGCATGAGGCGCAGAAAGTAACCGGGTCATGGCACGTTTTGCATTCAAAGCTCTTGCTTGTCGCATCCAGTCCATGCGTGAGCCGGTAATTAAGATTATGCACAGTAGTTAATTTCTGAAGGTCCGCGCGGTCAATTCTTGTAGCCCCTTCTTTTGTATAATATGGGACGAAGAAATTGTCCTTTGTATTTTGTCCCTGGTAATTAGGCGCGGAGTGGCACACCTGGCAGTAATTATCGGTGTGGCACATCATACATTTATTATTGGCGTTTGATACCCCGCCTGTTACAAACTTGTGCTCGTTTAGAAAATTCGATTGTGTATGAGTCAATGGAACCAACCCAACGGTCTTAGTATGGCATCCTGAACAATTATTCGTAGCTTTCTCGCTGTTATGGCATGTCGCGCATGTTTCCATTGCCGGGAACACGCCGGGCGATTCTTTAGCATACTTTACTTTATCAAGTCCCTGGTGACAATCGATACACTGCTTATTTTGTTTCTCAATATGGTCCTTATGATTGAATACTAGATGAGTATTCGATGATTTCATCTTTACAGGCTTATTATCAAAGTGGCAGTAGTTACAGTTCTTTTCGTCTTTCACGTCATGGCATGAAGCGCAGACTTCCTGTTTTGGATTCAAGTCATCTTTAGCGGAAGTTGATGTCGGCGCCGATGTATGGCAATCTTTGCATGCAATCGACAGATCCTTAATATGAAGCTGGTGGTTGAATTTAAGAACCTTACTATGGTCCTGTATATGGACAAGAGTTGGATTCAGCGAAGTCGGCTGAATCGTATCCGCGAGCTCCCCGCTTGAAAAAATCTTATCCAAACCAAACGAGCCTGTGTTTTCCCTCATCAGGTAAGCTGTAGTCGAAAGGAAGATCAGGATTCCCGTCAAAAGCAAAATGTAGTATTTTGTTACCTTCATAAGATTATATTTAAACTTTTAGAATTTCTTAAACAACCAGTAATTAAAGCCTATCAGGAACCTGGCATCAGATTTATAAATTTCATTTTTAGCAAACTGACCCTGAACGTCTACTGAGATCTGCGGAGTCGGCCTGTAAGTAAACCCAAGCGTTGCCGCCAGCTGATTCAACTTACTTATTGTCGATCCGTCAGCTGCGGTTGTAAACTCTCCAAGCCTGTAACTGGAATAACCCAGCGATACAGTGGTTGACAGCATGTCTTTTAGAATTTCCCTGCTATAGTACCCATTAACGCCGTCTGATTCGCCTGCGAACCCGGTATATTTTACATATGATAATCCGTAGTTTGGATGAGAAAACCCGCCCGTAATTCTGAGAGCGTAATTTTTGTCGTTTGCTATCACATTATTTGTTGTTCCGTCTTCAGCATCAGCTGCGCTATAGAATACATTAGATACTCTTGCATAAAGATTGTATCCTTTTGGCAGTTTGTAATCAACTCCTCCTTCAACTTCCATTGTCTTTTCATGTTCAAACACCCAGAAAATTGAATTATAACTAATTTGAGGCAAATGATATATATAACCGACTGAAACAGTTACTTTTTTTGAAAGGTTGGCGCTCGCGTTAAACTCGCCTCTATACAATTTCCTAATATAGATGTCGTAATACGCTTTACCGAAAAAGTTATACCTGTTTTTAAAAGTGTAAGTAAAATCAAGCCCTGCGGTTTGTTCTGCACGGGAATCAGGAACAATTACAGTTGAGTAAACATTCAGAAGGCTGTCAAACCTAAGAGCGTCATACGGCTCCAAAATTCTGCGCCTGTTAAGATAACTTACCGAAGCTACAAGGTCTTTCACTCCAAAATATGAAAACTGGCCGCCAACAGAATAATTTTCTTTTAGTTTCGGATATTTATTAAACTCATAATCATAAGGCGTTGTATATCCGCCGTATACAGCAGTCTGGTATTCTTTGTTCTTACCTGCTTTAACTTTAATATAGAGCCCGTCAACGGCGCCCTTGCCTACTCCCGCAAAAACATACTGCCTTCCAAGCTTGAAATCGACCATGTTAAACAGGTTTGTGCCTCTGAAGTAAATATTATAGAACCGGTAATTGAACCCCTTATCAATTCTATGGATTACATCTTCCTCAGTCTGGAACAGCGTATTAAAGCCCCACTGTTCTTTGTTGACATCGAATAAAACGTTCTGGAAGCCTCTGATATGAGTTGTTTTCGGAGGGGAAACCTGGTCAAGACTGTCAATTCTTTGCCAGCTGTAAAAATAAGCGCTGAACCGCAGGTTTATCGTTTGCGAAAACAAAGGGCCCGCAGATAAAAGAACAACAAATAAAACTAGTAATTTACTTTTCATAGGCTTAGTAATTTTTTGACATTATAGCTATGTATATATACTAATTACAACAGCGCTCAATTAATATTATAATCCCTGCACAAATACTTTTATAAAAATATTATGCACATTTTATTTAATTGCAGCGCAGAATTTACTTTACGCGCTTGTTAATCTGTAAATACCATTTTGACTTAATTCAACAAAATGGCTTTTCAAAATACTAATTCTTTGGTTTTTCGTGTTTTATTTTAGGCCAGAACTCGTCATATTTAAATTCCTTATAGCTCGGGCTATCCGGATTATGACAGGTTTTACAAAAGGTTTCCCCGTCAGTATGAATTACCAGGCCGTTCTCAATAGCCTTATCTTTATCTTTCATTATTGTAAGTTTCTTATATTCTGAACCGGGGCCATGGCATGTTTCACATTGCACGCCTTGTGTTTTATCGAATGCCGCATCCATTTCATCCGGATTAATGTCTTTCCCTAAAACATGGCATTTCAGACATTGAGGAGTTTCGGCAGCAGGCGTAGTAAATCCTCTGTCTTTAGCTATTTTATCGGCGGCATCTGTTTGAAGCGTTTTATACGCCTGGGAGTGCTTAGATCCTTCCCAGATGCTTAGCTGGTTTCCCTGGGCATCGGTCTTGTGGCATGCTCCTGTGCAAGCCTGAACGCCAACATATTTATACGTCGCCTGTGAATTCGTATCTCCAACGGGATAAAAGATCATCACTGCTAACAACGATAAAAAAGCTGTCAATACTATTAATTTCTTTTTCATTTTCCGTGATTAGTTAATTAGATTTTTGTTTAATATTTTTAAAACTGCTATTTTACAATCGCCTTAAGTTTCTTTTTCTTCTCGCTTAATATTGTGGATATAACGTCATAATTGTGAACGTAAATACTGGGATAAGCGCCTATCTGGGTCACAAATTTTTTAGCGTCGTTTACCGCATCTTTATCCTCGTTACTTAGACTCATGCTTTTTGTTTTATCTATAAGTGAATTCACTTCAGCCATAGTTGAATTAACATCTTTTTTCCAGTCGCTCATTTGCTCGTCATAGCCCGGGTCGTGGCATTTCAGGCAAATCTTGCTATCGGGCTTCACAACTTTATCAGCTGAAACATGGCAATCGATACATCCTACGCCGCCAGCTTTCATGAAATCAGGCTGATTCTTATTGCCGATCTTTCCCTGGTACACATCCGCCTGGAACTGGTGGCATTTAGCGCATGCGTCGTTGTTTTTACCTTCGGCGTGATGGCAGCTGTTGCATGTTTCTTTGTTTACTATTAATTCCCCGTGCTTTTGCTCATTTGAGTGGCACTTACTGCAAATAATTTTATTATTAACAATATGCTCGTTATGAGAGAAGTTCATCCCGAATTTCTTAACATTTATTTCCTGGATACCTGAATGGCAGCTGTAACACTCATTCGGCACAAACTCGGAGCTCGACTTAAACTCCGGCAGAGTTGGCGAGGCGCCCGCTATTGTTAGAGCCTTTTTCAAAATGTCGTAAGCCGCTACCAGCAATTTATCAGCGAACTGAATATTATGAACGCTCTTTCCGAGTTCGACAATTTTTATGTTATGCTGCGCTTCTTCCAGCAGCTTGTCGGCATCGGCCTTCTTTTCGTTGTTAACATTCTTGATCTGGCGTTCAACTACGTTATATATAGAATTAATAATAGCTAATCTCTTAACTGAAGCAACTTCCCACTGACTTAAAAGCTTGTCATATCCTTTTCCATGGCATTTTTCGCATGACCCGGGGCCAGCTTTCAATGATTTGATATCGCGCGTGTCCGCTTCATGGAATACGTGGCAGCCCTTGCAGTTTATGCCGTTCATGAACATCGGGCTGGGTGATTTCTCAACTTCAAACCCGCCTTCGCCTGTAAACAATTTTACCTGGTTTGAATGGGCGTCTGAATGACAGCTGACGCAATCAGCCGGTGCATTCGGATCGATCTTCTGAATTTTATGCTCTATTACATTGTGACAGTTAAAACAGCGCATGCTGTGCTTAGTGATATGCGTTTCATGAATAAGCTTTGTATCGTTAAACTTATCGAGTCTCTCGTTCTCGAAATGACACTGGAAACATCTTTCTTTTCCAACATCACCTTTGCCGGAAACAGTATTTGTATGGCATCCCTGGCAATCCATCTTATTCTGCACAACCAAAGAATGGTCATACCTGTAAGACGCCATCTCTTCTTTAGTCTTATTTTCCCACTTATGGCAATTTGAACACTGCGTCAGTTTTTCTGAATTATGCTCAGGATCTTCGGATTGTTTAAAATGACAGAGGATGCAGGTTTGAACGGTAACCTCCATATGCGTGCCCTGAACTATCTGCGAGTGGCAGCTTGTGCATTTCAGGGTTTTCCCGCGCTTCATTTCAGATAAATGGTTCTTATGGCTGAACTGCACGCCTTTGAAATCATATGTTGAGTCCTGAAGAGCCTGTCTCTCATGGCAGCCTGAGCGGGCGCATGTATTATCGGGTATTTCCGCCCATGGTTTTCTTTTCTTGTATGATAGAGATACGTAATTTACGATCTGAACGAGGCCGTTTAATTTTCCGCGCACGGTACCTGATATGCCGGGCTCGAAGTGGCATTCTACACAATCAACTTTATTGTGGGCAGAAGTGCGCCAGCTCTGGTAGAATGTTTCCATATAATGACAGGTCGGGCAAAAGCTCGGGCGTGAAGTATATTCAGCGGCTCCCGATACCAGCACTAAAAACAAGAAAATATATATACCGGTAAATAAAAGGAATCTCTTATAACCTCTTACTTTATTAAAAAATCTTTTTTTCTTCTTACCAGGTTTCTGCTCTTCAATTACCTGCTCTTGGCCTTCAGGCTTTTCTTCCGTTCCCATTGAATCTCTAATATATTTTTATGCTAAAAAAATATTTTCATAATCCGAAAATCCTTTTGCAATTACAACCCTAATTGCACCGCACAAATGTTTGTTATTCGAATTAAACGTCAATTTTGAGCTATTATTTACTACTAGTCTTAATCTTCTTTGTCTGTTATAAGGATTTTTTTCTTTTCTATGGCAAGGGCTTCATTCTGAACCGTCTGTGAGCGCTCTTTAGCTTCTTCTTCAGCATCTTCTTCAGCATCTTCTTCAGTCACTTCTTTCGATAACTCTGCATCTACTATTATCTCTTTCGGCATATCAGCTTTCACCTGGTCAGGCTCAATCTCATGAACAATTTCAACGGCTTCGTTTAAAATCTGCGATTCTTCGATTTCTTCAAGTTCAAGCGGATGTTCTTTTTCCATTTCCCTGCGGCCAAGATGACCGGTAAGCCAGGCTGTATTCATCGGAAAAACATCAGGATTAAAAATCACAAAATAAAAATGCCACACAAGTATAGCTAGCGATGCTAGGATGGCTTCATAGTAATGGATCGTGGTTGCGACGTACATTCCTTCAGGCTTGATATATCTCAGGAAAGTATTTTCAAGCCAAAGGACGCCTCCGGTTAATCCCATTACAACCGAGCCCCATACAACGGCCCAGTATTCCATTTTTTCCGTGTATCCAAACCTGCCGTACCGGGGTTTTTCTTTTGAAATTCCGGCAAGGTATAAGACCGACTGGAATAGATCGGTCATATCCTGTTTTTTAAACCAAAAATCTTTAATAAGTTTTCGTCCGCGAACTGTGAATGTAACATAAAACATATGATAGAGCGAAACTATTATCATAACAACCGAAGCGCACCTGTGTATAGCGCTCCTTGCTTCGAAAGCGTGCTTGCCTATAATGTTAACTATCCACGTAACCCACCATGCTTCCGGGAATTTGAGCCAGAATCCGGTTATCACAAGCGTTATAAAGCTGCTGAGAAGAAAGAAGTGCTGAAATCTTTCGTTTACGGACATTCGCAGATATTTCTTTTCGCCGCTTTTCATTTCTTTTTTTTGTTTCTTTTTTTTCTCAGAAAATCTAAAGTATTATGCACCACCATGAAACCAATCGTCCCGAATATCATCATAAAATAAAAATTTCGGACCCAATAGGCCCATATTGAACCCGTTTCCGTATCGGTTAAATGTATCTTTGTTGTAAATAAAGTTTGCGTTGCGCCCGGATGACATTTACCGCATGTTTGCGGCAAATTCTTTTGGTTAATACTGGATAAAGTATCATTCGACGGCCTGATGTTGTGATTTCCATGACAGCTTTCGCAGTACGCCGCTTCTTTTGAGCCGCCTCTTGTTGCAAGTCCGTGATAACTCTCATTATAAGAAACAGTTACGTTGACGGGTAAATCAAATTTCTTAGTCATTTCAACCGATGCATGGCAGTCCGAACAAAGTTGAATTACTCCTTTAGCCGAAGATATCCTGTTCGCCAGATCGTCTTTCTTAAGGATCACATGGTTGCCGTGGCAATTTGTGCAGGATGGAGCCTCAAGATTTTTCTTATCCGTGATCGCTTTCTCATGTACGCTGCCGGTATAATCAGCCAGCTCTTTTACATGGCAATCTGCCTGGCCGCATGTTTTAGCGATATTGCCCTTGTATATTTTAGAATCCGGGTTATCGGCTTTCTCCATAGTATGCGCGCCATGGCAATCAGAGCATGTCGCTGATTTCAGATTTCCGTTTTGAAGGGCGATATAATGCGCGCTTTTCTCGTAATGTGATACAAGCTCTTCTTCGCCTTTATAATTCTTTGAAGGGAGCTTTGTATCTTTGTGGCATCCAAGGCACATATCAGCCTCGTTAATTTTAGAAAGCCTGTCAGATTTAGGCACAGACTGGATCGAATGCTCGCCATGGCATTTTGTACATGAAGGCGCGTCTTTACCGCCTTTCATATAAGCTTTGCCGTGCGCAGAATTTTTAAAATCATTTACAATGTTTGCGTGACACTTGCCGCATGTTTCAAGCAAATTAGCTTTTGTCAACGAAGCCTTTGGATCGCCGGGCTTATCAACAATATGGTCCCCGTGACAATCTATGCAGCCTGCCGCTTCTTTGCCATTGCCGCCATCGGTTATCATTCCGTGCACGCTGGTCTTGTACTCTCTTACAAATCTTGCCGAACCTTTTTTATCGCCCGGGAACATCTTTTCATCAAGATGACATTTGAGGCATGATTCAGACTGAATTGAAAGCTTAGTAGAGAGCAGTTCATGCGAGCCGTGGCAATCAACGCATGTGGGGCTTCTTTTATTATTCTTCTTCAATACCGCATTGTGAACGGTATTATCAAAACCCTTGTGATCCTCTTTGTGGCATTTCTTGCAAACTTCTTCCGAATTGGCTTTAGTGAGTTTTACAGTTCCGTGCCCGCTCTTGTGACAATCATTGCAGCCCACGTTTTTCAGAGCATGAAGGCTGGTCTTGTATCCCTGTACAATTTTTGTGTTGTGACAGGTCAAACATGCCGAGCTTTCTTCTTTGGCAAATTCTTTTACCGATTTTACATTGTGCTTTGAATGGCAGTCAAAACATTTTACTTTTGAGTGAACGCTTGTTTCAAATCCTTTAAGATCTTTATGACAAGGCTGGCAATTAACCTCTTTTTTCATCTTGACATGCGGTATCTCATCGGGATTATAATTTTCATGGCAATCGGTGCAATCCGCCATAGAGTGTTCGCTTTTAGTGTAGAGCTCAGGGCTTACAAACAGGGATATTTTCTTTCCGTCTTTATCTGCGTACAGGTCTTTATCATCATGGCACGCCAGGCACATTTCGGTTCCGCTTGTATAGCTACGGGTATAGCCGTCTGTAAATACGATGCTCCCGCTTGCCAAACCGGCAATCAGGAAAACAAAGAAAATATTTCTGGCAAGCCGAAGGCTCATTTTACAAGAGTTTCCCTTACTACCTTCTTAAGCTCGCTTAGCTTAAAAGGTTCTGAAATGTGTTTGACATTTGGATCAAAATAATTAGCGGTTTCAAGCGCGGGCAGGCAAATCACAGGTATGCCCGGGAATTTATTTTTTATTGTTTCATGAAGCTCTGTTTCAATTGAGTTATCTGCAATAATAATATCGCAATTTGGGTCCAGCAAATCCAGCGCTTCAATACTTAAGTATGAAGCATTATTAAAATGCAATTGGTAATCATTTCCACGAAATGCCTTCTTAATGAGATCTGATAAATCAGTTCCTTCACAAAAAACTTCAACTTTGAACTTTTTATCCATTTTATTAGTATTAGTTAAGCTAAATATATATATACAATTAACATGCCAATTTACGATTTAGAAACTACTGATTTTCATTGATTTATTTTGCAAAGGTTTTGGAATTAGCGGTTTATGTGGATATTTTCCTCATAACAGGTGGGATAATTCAACAGAAGATTAATAGATATTTATAATAAAAAACCTGACAGCTCTTCAAAACTGTCAGGTTAAACTAATGTGCGTAATGAAGCAGCCTATTACTTGATCAAAATCATTTTCTTTGTATCCACAAAACTACCCGCAGTGAGTTTATAAAAGTAAATACCGCTTGGAAAGTCAGATGCGTTCCAGTCAACAGAATATGTTCCGGCGTTAAGCTCAGAGTTCACAAGCTGCATTACCATTTGACCGGCAGAATTGTATATCGCTAATTTCACTGACGAGTTCTTAAGGACGCTGAAATTTAATTTTGTCGAAGGATTAAATGGATTTGGATAATTCTGGTATAACTTATATGATGAAGGAACAGAACTGTTTGAATTGATTATACCTGTTACACCGGACCAAACACCAATATTCCTGACAGCGTTGCCACCTGATGCAGAAAAGCTTCCGCCGGCGGTAACCCCGTTACCGTATTGCCCAAGGGTGTATACTGTGCCATCATCCATCCCTGTGCCTGCTGCAGACCAACCTGAGCCGTTCCAAAGAGCTACCCTGCCTGCATTAACCCCTCCGGCCTGAGTAAAAGAACCTCCGGCAATTAATTGGCCATTATAGTCAGACAAAGAATAAACCGGATCATTTGTTCCAATGCCTACGAATGCCCAGTTTCCATTCCATGCGCCAATGTAATTCACGCTAACACCGCCAATAGATGTAAAAAGTCCGCCAACATATAAGTAAGATCCGGAAACGGCAAGAGCAAGAGGCTTGTCATTCAGACCGAGTCCGAGCGGCGACCAAGCGCTTCCGTTCCAACTGGCAATTTTTGAAGCTGAAACGCCGCCGGCTACTAAGAAGTCGCCGCCGGCATAAAGCTGGGTATTGTATACGGCTAAACAATAAACCTGGTCGCTGAGTCCTGTACCAAGATTCTGCCACTGTGCGCCGTCCCATCTGCCGATTTTGCTCAAAGGCCCGTTGCCGGCGCCGGTAAACCTTCCTGCAGCTATAAGCGCGTTATTATAAACATAAAGCGCGTTTACACGATCGTTAAACCCGTTGTTCGTAGGAAATGCAAACCAATTGCTTCCGGTCCAATATGCAATTCGTGTTGCAGTCAATCCCCCTGCCTGAGTGAACTCGCCTGCGGCAACTAACACGCCGTTGAAGACGCAAAGAGCATAGACAGGTCCGTTAGCGCCAAGTCCTAATGACTGCCATACGGTTCCGTTCCAGACAGCCACGCCGCCGGCCGGTATGCCTCCGGCGTTTGTGAAATCGCCTGCAATTACCAAATTATTGTTGAAAACTGTAACTGCGCGAACAGGGCCGTTTGTACCCTGGCCAAATGAGGTCCAGTTTTGCGAATTCGCGCCAACCGAAAGAACAGCCAGTAAAAGCAGTATAAGGAAATTTCTGCCAGTGAAGTAAATATTCTCCATTATTTCCCCCTGATTAAATGATGATTCGAAACTAACTGATTTACGGTAATATAAGAAAGATATAAAAAAAACAAAAGGTAGTGAATTAGAATAAATTATGATTTATTCTAACTCGTATTCCTTTATCTGCAAGAAAATGTTAACCGATAATTTCCGAATCTCCCCGTCAAAGCCAGGTCGCTTTATTTTATCAGAACCATCTTCCTGGTTTCTACAAAATCCCCTGCTTTGAGTCTATAAAAATAAACTCCACTGCAATAATTAGCGGCATTCCAGTCAACTTTGCATTCCCCTGCTGCAAGTTCCGAGTTTACGAGCCTTTCAACAATTTGACCCAGCGAGTTATAAACCATCAGGTTAACAAATATTTTTTTTGGTAAACTAAATTTTATATTTGTCGACGGGTTAAACGGATTTGGATAATTCTGAGATAAGCTGTAATTCCCTGGTATATCGGTTGAAATATTTCTAACGCCTAACATCTCAGAGATTGGGCGCCGCCAAACGCTGGAGTCATATGAGCCGGCGAAAAGATACGGTCCGGCAACTGCGAAAGAATATATGAATGGATCATTTAATCCGTCATTAACCGTCTGCCAATTAGATCCGTTATTGGTTGTAACGCATACTCCGCCCACTTCAATACCTGCAAAAACATTATTCCCGCTTACAGCAAAGGATAAAACGTCGCCGTAAGTTAATCCGCTATTAGCCTCATTCCAGTTTGCTCCGTTATCAGAAGACACGAAAATGCCGCTACCGAATGTTCCCGCAAAAATATATGTCGGCGTCACAGCAAGCGCTTCAACATATTCATTTGTCAAGCCATTGCTGACCGATATCCATGAAGCTCCATTATCGGTTGATTTAAAAACACCTGCCCCGTCTGTAGCGGCAAATACTATATTGCCGCGTGCAGCAAGCGCCTGGATATGCAAGTCTGTTAACCCATTATTAATTGCAAGCCAGCTGGAACCGTTACTTGAACTTCTGAAAATACCTCCGCTGTATGTGCCGGCAAATATATAATTCCCGGAGTTGACAACTAATGCCTGCACGCCGATACTAGTTATCCCATTGCCGGAAGCAACCCAGTTAGCGCCGTTATTAGTGGATTTATAAATGTATCCTCCTTCAATACCTGCCAGAATATAGTAGCCGTTAATCAAAAGCGATGCCGGAAAAAGAGAAGGTAATCCATTATTAACAGCGGTCCAGTTAGCGCCAAAATTGGTGGATATGAACACTCCGGCTCCACCTGTGGCGGCAAATAAATTGATTCCGTCTGTTGCTAATGAACTTATTGTTTGATTGGTGATGCCGTTTGTAACGCGTACCCATTGAGATTGAAGCGGAATATAGTTGAGCAATATTAATACAGCAAATACAAAGATTTTCATTTTTATTACCAGTTTTATTCTTTGATTTTAAAAGTTATTGTTTTTTACGTTTTATGTTTTACGTTTCAGTAAAAAATTATTCTAACTCATATTCCTTTATCTTTTTATAAAGAGTTTTTCTGTCGATTCCCAATAGCTTAGCCACCTGCAGCTTGTTCCATTTATTATCTTCCAGAATTTTTTTGATATATAGCTTCTCAATTGATTTCAGGTCAAGCCCCTCAAAAGAATCAATTGAGCCTTCGGTCTCTTCCGGAACTTTTAAAAATCTAAAGCTCTCGGAGTCAAGTGTCTTGTCGGATGATGTTATAGCGGCGCGCCCGAGAACATTTTCAAGCTCGCGCACATTTCCCTTCCAGTCATATTTTATCAGTATTTCCATGGCTTCAGGCGAGATAGCAAGCTTTCTTCCGTATTGGTAAGACATGTTCTCAAGAAAATGATTTACAAGAAGCGGGATATCTTCTCTTCTCTCGTTCAGCGATGGCAGGCTGATCAAAACTGTAGCTATCCTGTAGTAAAGATCCTCCCGGAATTTTTTCTGTTTAACAAGCTCTTTAAGATTCTGGTTCGTGGCGGCTACTATGCGCACATCAACTTTTTTTATCTTATCGCTTCCCAGCGCTTTCACTTCAAGATTCTCAATTACCCTAAGCAACTTTGACTGAAGCGCATACGGCATCTCGGCAATTTCATCAAGCAGCAGAGTTCCGCCGTTGGATTGCTCAAAAACACCTTTCTGCATATCAGTAGCCCCGGTGAATGCTCCTTTTGTGTGCCCGAACAGCTCGCTTTCCAAAAGATTTTCCGGGATGGCGCTGCAATTAATTGCCACAAAAGGCTGCGCCCGGCGCTCGCTGTTAAAATGTATAGCTCTTGAAACCAGCTCCTTACCTGAACCGCTGGGCCCTTCGATAAGAACGCTTACGTTTGCTTTTGCAACCTTTTGGATCAATTCAAAAACATTCAGCATCTTCCTGCTTTTTCCGATTATATTGCTGAACGAATACGTACCAGCTACCTGCGATTGAAGGTTCTTGATCTGTTTAGACATCCTTACAAGCGCGGATGCCTTTTCAATCTTTACGGAAAACTCATCTATGTTAAATGGTTTGCTGATATAATCAAATGCGCCTTGTTTCATTGACATCACAGCGGTATCAATGGAACCGTAACCGGTTATCATTACAAATATGCTTCCCTCGGGCTTTTCTTTCAGAAGATCCAGCCCTGAAAGTTTTGGCATTTGCAGGTCCGAAAGTATCAGATCGAAACCTCCGTCTTTAACAAGTTCCAAAGCTTTTTCGCTGTCATTTTCTTCGACAACATCATAACCCTTTTTTTCAAGGATCTTTCTGAGGAGTTTTGTTGAATTTACTTCGTCATCAACTACAAGTACTCTAATGTTTTCAGTCATATAACAAAAATATGAAAAAAAACTGAGAAAATTGATGGATTTATTGGCATAGTTATCAATAGTCGTGATTTTTCGAACTCCCGGCGTGATTCAATTTACTATCTATTACACTAATATTATCTTATATTATTCCCCAGAATAATTTATCCGATTCAGCGGGTAGCAAACATACAAATCCACTCCGGAAAACTGCCCAAATATTCTACAGTCTATGTATCAGAGCGCTGACATTTTTCGCTAAGCTGACAGTGAGTTATCGAATAAATTGTGTATTTGAGGAATAGTTTGGCACAGAACATGTTATTCACTTAATAAGTTAATTGAAAATATTTTCAGGAGGAATTCATGAAGCGCATATACTTCTTAGCGGCAATTATAGCTGCAGGATTATTATCTTTCTCTTTTTACAGCGGCCAGGTCGATAATCCCACTCCGCGTACCTACGTCGGATCCCAGACTTGCATATGCCATATTCCTTCCGGATTGGTTGATAACTGGGCTGCCACGCTTCATGGCAAAGCTCAAATGACGCCGGGTCCCGGTTCCGTTGTCAGTACATGGAACGGCACAACGGTCAATATGGGAGCATCGTTTGGAAACGCAACAGTGACTTTGAGTATAGTAGGCGGCATCTATAAAGCTACATTAAATCCTTCTACCGGCAGTCCTGTAACATATGACGTTGCTCAAACAAGAGGCAGCGCATGGAAACAATATTACCACGTAAAAATCAATAACAGTTATTACAGGCTTCCGATATTATGGACAAACAGCAGTTATAAAGTTCCTGCCGGCGGTTCATTTTCAGCTAGCGGACAATCGAGCTGGTTCACTTCAACCGGGGCTTTGCAGCCGGTAGCTACCAATACATTCAGAAAAGGCTCATGGGATAAGGGATGCTCGGGCTGCCACACAACAGGCAACAGGATATCGCTGGTTGTGAGCGGAACGGATTCGAACTGGGTTGCTTCATGGGCAAACGGCAATGAT
>CAZMRG010000044.1:0-22466 GCA_964568655.1 uncultured Ignavibacteriales bacterium
TCTGGATAACGCTATGATAAAAGCTCCCGCAAGATTTGAGTGGAAACCGGTCTATGGCGGAAGGAAAGGCGTTCACACTGAACACCTCCAGCCTATGATAGAAGAAATGGGAGCTGTGTTCAGGCTTGACCCGGGTGCGGAGTGGTGAACTGATTTGGGAATTATGAGTTTGGATTTGAGATTTATAATTTAGGATATTTAGAATATAAAAGGAGATTATTATGCTGACAGGAGTAAAGATATCAAAAGAACAGGTTTTGAAAGCTTTGGAAGAAGTTAAGGACCCGGAAATCCCGACAGTGTCGCTGGTTGAACTCGGAATTGTAACAGATGTGATTATAGTTGACGATCATTCAGTTTCCATCTCTCTTACGCCGACATTTTCAGGATGCCCGGCTCTGCATATTATGGAAGATATGGTGAGGGAAAAGATTGAAATGCTGGGCGTAAGAAACGTTGAAGTGAAAACAAGCTTTGACGTACAATGGAACACTAATATGATAACAGATAAAGGGCGCGAGGCTTTGAAGAAACACGGGCTCACTCCCCCGCCAAAGCTGGAAGGCGTTGTGCAGATAGAAATGCTTCATAATGTAGCCTGCCCGTTCTGCGGAAGCGAAAATACCGAGCTCAAAACGCCGTTTGGTTCAACGCTCTGCCGGTCAATTCATTATTGCAATAACTGCCGCCAGTCGTTTGAGCAGTTTAAGCCGGTGTCCTGATTTCGGATTTGGGATTGTAGATTGCGGATTTATTTTACCAGGGGGTGACAAAATATTAATAACAAACTAGAGTAAGCCACAACGTATACTCGTCTCCCCTGACAGGTCTACGACTCTTCGAGTCGAAGACTCGTAGAGGGGAGATACAGAGGGGGTGAAAATAAATCAAACACTTATTAACGTACATCCTTAAACAACGATTCCCAAACTGGAGTTTGGGAATCAGAAAAACTTTTAAAGACAAGAGATCCCCGCCTACGCGGGGATTGGGTTTTTAAGGCATATGCGATCTTATATAAACTCCGGGGACAAGATAAATCTTACCCACTTCGCCTACATACGCCTGAGTTATCATACCCACAAACTCGCCCGCTTCATTAAATACAGCGCCTCCTTCGGGCGAAAGGGGTTTATTAGGCTTCACTTCAATTACGCTTGTATTTTTTGTCCACTTCTTCATGCCTGTTATTGACGCATCCATAGAATACACAACAGATGAGAGAGGATTAGGGTAGTAATAGACCTTTACTTTGGTCCCGTAAATTACGCTTTCCATCTGGGCGATCTTAAAATACTTTGCTTTTTCATTATTGGTAAACCTCATGTATACCAGGTCCTCTTTCTGGTCGAGATCCTTTTCCTGCATATCATCTATTCCCGCCAGGGAATCATTATTAAGTATCACACTGTAAAATCCGCCTCCGCCAAGCAAATCCATAAGATTGAAGTTGGTGACCAGCATATTATCTTTCAATATTACGCCTGTTCCGATTTTCACCGGCTCTTTATTGCCGTTATAAACCTGCACCCTTATAAGCGGGTTATCTTTCTGGCTCACCTTGCCAACCGATTTATCTACTTTTTCAACATATGGAAGGTCAAGTCCTTCGGGCTTTGAAAGGTCAACCGTCATTTCAACCTGGTTATACATAATGTCATATAGGCTGGTTTCCCAGGTCAGGACTTTATTATTATCGGCCTGCGTTGGGGCGTTTGAAGCCGTAACTTCAAACGGAAATTCGATCTGCTGAGTAATTTTTTTAGATGCGTATGTGCTCTGGAAAATACTTTGCGCAAGGCTGTCGTCAAATGCGCGGCTGGCATTCCTTACTGTATTCTTAAACTTCAGCCCGCTTTCATCTTCGGTAAATTTCAGAATATTGTAAACAATATTAAGCTGGTTAGAATAGCGGAAAGTAGTTTCTTTCACCAGCCTTGTTAAACACGCGGGTTCGTCAAATGTATAATGAAGCGAGATCTGTTTCCCGCCGTCAGGCAGGTCTGTGATAAGAAGCTCTTTCACGGACGTTCCGGAAGTCCTTTGAACATCAGCCCTGAACTCGCTTTCAAGCCATGTATTATCGTTCAGCGTATCCAGCCTCTTTTTCCATTGCGGAGCCAAAGAAGCCAGCGTCTGCATTTTATTGAAGAAATCTTTATCCAGTGTCACAGTCAGGTTCTCTTCCCCGCCGCCATTGGGAAAGAACTTGATCTCACGCTTAGCGTCAAAGCATCCTGTAAGCAGGATAAATGACGTAAAAACAAAAAAAATGACGGTAAAGTATTTTTTCATTTTTTATTTCGCCCGCCCTGAGCGGGATTAATTTTATTTGCCTGTCTGAAAGTTAAAATTACGAAAGTTAACATTACGTTAGCTTTCCGTTTACTTTTGTCTGCGCTAAATATAAAACCGCCATTAATAAATTTAAAGGCAAAATGCAGATTAGCAGGAAAAGCTCCATGTTGTTCAAAAGCGCGCAGATGATGCATAATGTTATGTGGGTAGTGGACCCTACATAGCTCCACATCCTCAGCAGCAGCTTATTTTGCATGTAATATACTTTGGGATTGGGCTTTGGGGCCGCCGCATCTTTGTGTTTATTGTTATGGACCAGCATTTGGAACGCGGTATATTTCAGGTAAAGCGATATCAGGAAGCTATCCATGAAGCCCGCTTTATCCGGCTCAAGCTCAACTCTTTCCAGTTCTTTCTTATACTCTTCAATTTCATCTTCCAGCGGCGAGAATTTACCGTGGACAACCTCAAGAAATTTATTTCTGTAGAGATCAAATATGAACGCCTGGAATGCAGAAGAAAAACCGGCCAGGATCGTTATAATCCAGATGTAAGCGTATGGATTCATATCAAACCTGTCGCTCCAAAGCGCTACGCCCTGAACGCCGACCTGGTGCGATAATCCGATTCCAATCCCGATAAAAACTGAAACGCTCACAACATAATCTATGAACCCGTCCACGATCCTGCCAACTTTTGTTCCGTTGTGTTTTAGCCGGGCTATCTGCCCGTCAGCGCAATCAAGAACGTTGCACAGGAAGTAAAGAACTGCACCGTAGAGCAGGTATTCAGCCGACCCGAATCCAAACATAATTCCGGCAATAACCCCGACGCCCATAGCGAGAACTGAAACCAGATTAGGAGTTAGGAAATCAAGCCCGTATGTTATCTTAACAAATATAAACGCAAGGGGACGGTATATAAGCAGGTCGAAAATTTCTTCCGCTTCAACTGTTTTTAACGATTCTTTGTATTGCTGAATTATACTCAAATTTCGATCAACGTTTATCTAGTGTAAAAAATCTGTTCTTAACTGCATTATATTTTGCCAACTGACCCTGGGTTCCGGACCAGGCGAGAATCTCACTAAAATCTACAATATGTTTTTCGGTTACCCAAAGCGCCTGTTCGAGCGCCTGGTTATCATCCCAAAAGTAAAACGCTGCAAGCCTGTCTTTGACGCAATCGGTGGGAGTAAGGAGGAATAATTTTCCCGTATCAAATTGAAGTTCGTTATATGTATTTATCGGCTCCGACCCGGCTGAAAGCGGGCCGGATGGAAACTCAATAATAAACTTTGTTTCTTTATTTTCAAAATAACGATCTTTTTCAGAAAAACTAATTTTTGCAAGAAGATCTTTTATTGTTTTTCTGTTTGTAGCTGATTCTTCAATAAAATCAAGATCGAATGAAAGATATTTATTGGAGGTATAAATACTAACGCAAGCTCCTCCTGTAAGTATGCATTTGATCCCGTTATCCATAAGGAACGTGCAAATGTAAGCTCCCAGTTCGCCCACATTCATATCTTTAATTTGTTTCACAGCGGCTTGCCTTTTCTTCTTGGCCTCTTTCTGTAATTTAGGAGTCTCTCACGTTCATTTTGAGGAAGAAAATCCGTGGCTTTCCGAAGCAGAGCCGATAGTTCATTAATAAAAGGGTAACGCGCATTAAAGAAATAAATCCTGGTTTTTCCCGCAAGCCTGCTTGCCAAAACAGACGCCGCTTCCAGGTTATCAAGTTGTTTCTGAATCGGGCTTAGACTGGAATCATAGTAAACGGCTATCTCGCGCGCATATCCTTCTTTTCTGCCCAAAATATATAATAAAACTTTTTCCCGGTTTTTTGAACCAAAGATCTTTTCCAGCATTCTTTTGAAACCTCTATGTTAGGTTATATGACCTATTATAGAGGTCAATATAATAACTAATTTTCAAAAAGAAAAGCTAGCCTGTTGGTCTATTTCCAGTTAATTTCTTTACAATACTTAACTATGGTATCCATCAGAAGCTTGTTTTCATCGTGTGTGCCAAGCGAAATCCTTACTTCAGTACGGAATGCTTCTTCATCCAGGAATTTTATCAGCAGGTTTCTTTCGGTAAGATATTCTTTCATTCCCTTCCTGATATCAGCAGGGAAATCAACAAGTATAAAATTTGCGAATGATTTGTATGGGGTAAACCCTCTCAACTTAGAGAACTCGCGGTACATCATTTCTTTATCTTTTTCGTACTGCTTGCCGATCTTAAGATACCAGTTGATACTGTTCAGGCAAATTTCGCCAAGCTTTTCAGATACGCGGTTATAGCCAAGATACCTTGTTGTGAATCCAATTAACGTCTGTAAATTTTTTCCCGCGAATGCGAAGCCAATTCTGAATCCGGCAAGCGCAAAGAATTTAGAGAATGTGCGGCAAATAACAAGATTGGGATATTCATCAATATATGGTTTAACATATTCGTTTTCCGTCGAACCGAATCCCCAATACGCCTCGTCGATCATAGTAACAGTATCTTTGGTGGCCTCAAGTATCCTTTTCATATCTTTCGAATCTATCCTGTTGCCTGTAGGATTATTAGGCGATGCAATTACAACTACTTTAGGCTTGTTAGCATTATAGATCTCGATCATCTTATCCACATCGTAATAGTAGTAAGCGATTCCGTCAAGAGTTCCTTTAGTCATAGGGTACTCAACGTTTTCGCCGCCGCGTTCTGATGCCACTTTTTTGTAATACCACCAGGCTTCACGCGGAATTAGAATTTTATCGCCCGGGTTAACATAACAGTGAATTATCTGTTTCAGCAAATCCTCGCTGCCGTAACTAAGTATCACCTGTTTCTCATCAAACCCAAAATCATCTGCAATGCGTTTTGATAATCCTGATTTTATTCCTTTCATAAAGTCGCGTGAATACCATGAAAGCAGGTGCATATCAACTTTCTTAAGCATCTTATATACATCAGGACAGGGGCCCGTCTGCGATTCATTTCTATCCAGGAACAAAGGCTCCTTAGGAAACTTACTTTTTTTTGATTTTGCTTTGCTGGTTTTAACTTTGGCTTTTTTCTTCAATTTTCCCATGATTTAGTTAGAATTGTTATACTTCGCATTCCCTTCCTCTTCGCATACAGGAAAGGTGTGTCCGCCAAGGACGGAGTGAAGTCAAAATCTCTTACTTATTAGTTAACGCCTCAACACCCGGAAGAGTTTTCCCTTCAAGGAATTCAAGGCTTGCGCCGCCGCCTGTGGATACATGGCTCACAGCTTTATCCAGTTTCGCTTTTTGAATAGCGGATGCGGAATCACCGCCGCCTACAACAGTTATCGCGCCGTTCTTTGTCGCGTCAGCCAGAGCTTTTGCAACTTCAAACGTACCTTTGGCGAAATTATCCATTTCGAACACGCCCATAGGGCCGTTCCAAACAACGGTTTTAGCTTTCAATATTTCATTTCTGAATGCGGTAATTGTGTCGGGGCCAATATCCATTCCAAACATTCCGGCAGGAATAGAATTTGCAGCTACTATTTTTGATGCGGCTTTATTATCGAATTTATCCGCGACAACAACATCCGTAGGCAGAATTAATTTATCCCCGGAAGTCTGCAGCAATTCTTTTGCCAGCTCAATTTTATCTTCTTCTAGCAGCGAATTCCCTATCTCATAACCCATTGCCTTGTAGAATGTAAATATCATTCCGCCGCCGACAAGTATTTTGTCAGCTTTGTTAAGCAGATTTTTAATAACGTCTATCTTCCCGGATATTTTGCTTCCGCCAAGTATTGCAATCAATGGATGCGCGGGATTTGTAACGACTTTTGAAAGATAATTAAGCTCTTTCTCCATCAAATACCCTGCTGCACATTTAGTAATGAAGTGCGTCACGCCTTCGGTGGAAGCATGCGCGCGGTGCGCTGAGCCAAATGCATCGTTAACGTAAATATCGCCATAAGATGCCAGCTTACGCGCGAAATCAGCGTCGTTAGCCTCTTCTTCTTTATAGAAGCGAAGATTTTCCAGCAGCAAAATATCGCATTCTTTCATTTGCCTTACCAGCAAACGCGCATCATCGCCGATGCAGTCATCAGCAAAGTAAACTGATTTTCTCAGAAGATCGGTTAAGTGCATTGCCGCATAGCGAAGCGTGTATTTAAGATTTACTTCGCCCTTTGGCCTGCCAAGGTGGCTCATTAATATGCATTTGCCGCCTTCGCCGATAATTTTATTAATTGTTGGCAGCGATTCCACGATGCGTTTATCATCTGTTATCTGCCCTTCGAATTCTTTTGACATTGGCACGTTGAAATCAACGCGCACAAGTACCCGGTTTGACTTAATTTCGCCTGCGGCTGATAAGTCGTCTAGAGTTAGTTTCATATTCACCCATTCCCGCGAAAGCGGGAATCCCCTTTTCCCTATTTTTACTTTTGGATGGTACCCTAATTTTACCTCTCCCCCAACCCCTCCCAATTTGGAGAGGGGAGAAAGAGAGAAACTTATTTCAAATAAAAAACTCTCTTTGATCGAAGCTCTAAAAGCTATCCTTCTTTAATAACCTTCAACAGCAGATCTACTAAGCGGCAGCTATAGCCCCACTCGTTATCATACCATGAAACTATCTTGAAGAATCTCTTCTCGCCTTTTAAGTTATTACCGACTGTTGCAAGCGAATCATATATTGATGAACGGTCATCATGAATAAAATCAGACGAAACCAGCTCTTCATTTGAGTAGCCGAGAATTCCCTTTAAATAAGTTTCGGAAGCTTTCTTCATCAGCGCGTCGATTTCTTCTATTGAAGTATCTTTTTCAGAGCGGAAAGTAAGATCGACAGCCGATACATCAGCCGTCGGGACCCTGAACGACATGCCCGTTAGCTTGCCTTTTGTCTGCGGCAGCACTTCTCCAACAGCTTTTGCAGCCCCTGTGGATGAAGGAATAATATTAATAGCCGCAGCTCTTCCGCCGCGCCAGTCCTTTTTGGAAGGACCATCTACAACCATTTGAGTTGCTGTATAAGCATGTATGGTTGTCATTAATCCCGTTTCAATCCCGATGCCTTCTTTTAACAACACATATACAACGGGGGCAAGACAGTTTGTTGTACATGACGCGTTTGAAATTACGTGATGCACTTTGGGATCATATTCTTTATCATTAACGCCGAGCACAATAGTTTTAACTCCGCCTTTGCCGGGCGCCGAAAGAATTACTTTCTTAGCTCCAGCGGTTAAATGCCCTTCGGCTTTTTCAAGCTGGTTGAATATGCCGGTGCACTCTAATATATACTCGGCTCCGAGCGCTTTCCACGGGAGATCGGCGGGAGTCTTAGCGCAGGGAATACACTTTATTTTTTGACCGTTGACCACTAGAACGTCTTCGCCCTCGGTGGATACTGTGCCATGGAATTTGCCGTGAACCGAATCGTATTTAAGCTGGTAAGCGAAATACTTCGCGTCAGTGCTTACGTCCACAACCGCTATTACTTCAAACTCTTTACCCAGTACGCCGCGCTCAGCCATTGCGTGAAGAACCTGGCGGCCAATCCTGCCAAACCCGTTTATTGCTACCTTTCGTGACATGTTAAAACTTAGCTCCTATCTTTTGAATATGTTATAAATTAGATAATTTTAGATAAATAGAGATACAAATTACCTAAAAAAGCTTTGGTTTTCAATGAAAAATCAAATGGAATAAGTAATCAATCAAATTTCTTATTGTTCTCCCCCTTGATAAGGGGGAGTGGCCGAGGGGGTCCGAACAAAGACCACCCCTGCGCTCCCAAGCCTGCGGCTTTGGCGCGCTTTCCCCTCCTTGGTAAGGAGGGAGCTATGCAAGAATCGGCAGCACGAAAGTTCTTTTTGCCTTCTGTCTTCTGGGTTAAATATCACATCTTTTCTCTTTTCTTCAAATTTTATTTTTTCTTATGGTTTGAAATTCGATGTTTAGATACCTATATTTGAAAACGGGAATTCAAAAATCGAAGGGTTTTGCCCTGTTTTAGGGTCAAATCCACCGGATTTCAATCAAAAATAACCAAAAACTATTCAAATTCTGGAGATTCCAGTGAGGAGATTTATCGGTCTTTATGGCTACTACATCTGAATTAAGAAACGGACTCGTTTTAAAATATAACGGCGAGCTGCATGTAATAGTATCGTGGGAACACCGCACGCCCGGCAACCTGCGCGCATTCTACCAGGTTAAAATGAAAAACCTGAAAAACGGCAAGATGATAGAGAACCGTTTCCGCTCAGGCGAGGAAATTGAAGTGGTGCGCATGGATACCAAAAACTACCAGTACCTGTATCATGACGGCTCAGGGTTTGTGTTTATGAATAATGAAGATTATGACCAGGTTTCGGTTATGGATGATATAGTTGGCGACCAGGCTAAATTCCTGAAGGAAGGCGTAACAGTGCAGATAATGTTCAACGGCGAAATACCGGTGACGGTTGAAATTCCGCCGCATGTAAATTTGAAAGTGATTGAAGCTCCCCCGGGCAATAAAGGCGATACAGCCACCGGCGGCACAAAACCGGTTGTAGTTGAAACAGGCGCATCGGTTAACGTGCCCATGTTCATAAACGAGGGCGACGAAATAAAAATTGATACCCGCACAGGAACGTATTTGGAAAGAGTTAAGAAGTAAAGTATTTGTTTGGACAGATAAAATCGTCTGTCCTTTAAATATTTTTTTGTCAGGCTCCAAAAAAGCCTGTCTTACTTTGAAAGAGGTTTGAAAACATGAAAACAGATCTAAATTATATAAAGAAGCTGATAAAGCTGATAGAAACAGGCGATGTAAACGAGATTGAGATAGAGGAAGAAGGCACTAAGCTCAGAGTAGTAAAAACAAGGAAACAGGAAACACCCGCTCCGCAGATTATAAGTTATGCGCCGCCCCAGATGCAACTGCCGGCCGCGCAGACACAGGACAGCGCTCAGCATAAAACTGAAGATAAGAAAGACGCAAAAACCCTTGCGGCAGAAAATTTATTAGAAGTAAAATCTCCTATAGTAGGCACATTCTACCGCGCGCCATCGCCAACGGCTGACCCGTATATACAGGTTGGCTCGGTAGTGGAAAAAGGCGGCATACTTTGTATTATCGAGGCTATGAAGCTTATGAACGAAATAGAATCTGAAGTAAGCGGAAAAGTAGTTAAGATACTCGTTGAAAACGGCCAGCCGGTCGAGTATAACCAGGCTTTATTTTTGATTGACCCGAAAGGATAAAACCTTTCTTAAGGATAAATCCTTTCTGAAAGAATAAACATTTCTCTAAGGATAATTTCATTTCAGAATTTTAGATAGGTCAAGCCCTTAATATGAACTGACCCTATCAGGGTAAATTAAAACGGAGGCTCAAAGTTGTTTGATAAAATTTTAATTGCAAACAGGGGCGAAATAGCCCTGAGAATAATAAGAACGTGCCGCGAGATGGGAATTAAAACGGTCGCCGTATATTCCGAGGCTGACCGCGACTCGCTCCATGTAAAATTTGCCGATGAAGCTATTTGCATCGGCCCACCGCAATCAAGAGAAAGTTACCTGAACATTCCGAGAATCATAGCCGCGGCAGAATTAACCAACGCGGATGCAATTCATCCGGGCTACGGCTTTTTGGCTGAGAACGCGGAGTTTTCCGAGATCTGCATCGACTCGTCAATTAAATTCATAGGACCATCGCCGCAAATGATAAACTCGATGGGCGATAAAGCGTTCGCTATTGACACAATGAAAAAAGCCAATGTGCCGGTCGTGCCCGGAAGCGACGGACTTGTTGATACGCCTGATGAAGCAAAAATTATCGCGTCAAGTATCGGTTACCCTATACTTATTAAAGCGGCGGCTGGCGGCGGCGGTAAAGGAATGCGGGTTGTGGCGAATGAAGGAGAGCTTGAAAGCAATTTCGTAATGGCTACAACCGAAGCCGAAAGCGCGTTCGGGAACGGCTCGGTTTATGTTGAGAAGTTTGTTGAGAATCCAAGGCATATTGAAATCCAGGTGCTGGGCGACCAGTTCGGGAACGTTGTTCACTTAGGCGAACGCGACTGCACTGTTCAGCGCAGGCATCAAAAACTTATCGAGGAAACGCCTTCGCCGTTCATTAATGATGAAATCCGCGAAGCAATGGGCGCAGCGGCTGTTAAGGGAGTTAAATCGGTTAGCTATGAAGGCGCCGGCACTGTCGAGTTCCTTGTCGACAGGAATAAGAACTTTTATTTCATCGAAATGAATACGCGAATACAGGTCGAGCATCCTGTTACAGAACAGGTCACAGGGGTTGATCTTATCCGCGAACAAATAAACGTCGCGGCGGGGCATAAAATAAAGATCAGGAAAGTAAAACGCGAAGGGCATTCAATAGAGTGCAGGATAAACGCTGAGAATCCTGATAAGAATTTCGCGCCATCCCCGGGAAGGATAACTACTTTTCATGTTCCGGGCGGACTTGGCGTAAGAGTCGATACACACGCATACGCAACTTATATGATACCGCCGTATTATGATTCAATGATAGCGAAACTAATTGTTACCGCTGATACGCGCAACGAAGCGATTGCAAAGATGTCGCGCGCGCTGGATGAATTTATTATCGAAGGCGTTTACACTACTATCCCCTTCCACAAAAAAGTTATGCGCCACCCGATGTTTATTGAAGGAAAATTTGATACAGGATTTATTGAAGAGCACGGGCTAGCATAATGTGAGATGTGAGATGTGAGATTTTCGAATTGAGATTTATATAATTTGAGAATTGAGAATTTCAATTTGAGATTTAAAAACAAAACAATAAGAAATCGCAATATTAGGAACTTTTGTAAATTTTAGCGACCGCTAAATGTGGAAATCCTAGAATGAATAGTAAAGAATTAAAGGCAAGAACTCAGAAATTCGCTTTAGATATAATTCAATTCGTAGAAAAACTACCCTCCAAGAAAACCAGCGATGTTTTGGGCAGACAATTGATGAGGTCATCATGTGCTGTTGGAGCGAATTACCGAGCCGCCTGCAGGGCGCAGTCATATTCCCATTTCATTTCTAAACTTAGTATAGCTGAAGAAGAATCAGACGAGTCTTTATTCTGGCTTGAAATGATCAGTAAGGCAGGGTTGGCAAATGAGAATATTATTTTACCGCTTATAAAAGAGGCTGATGAGTTAACAGCTATTTTTACAGCTGCAAGAAAAACATCACGGGTTAACAAGAATCAGAAATCCTGATGAAAGTACTCTAATTCGTATTCTCTGTTCCTGTTTTTAAATCTCAATTCGCAAATCTCAAATCACAAATCCGAAATTTCTTCAACCGGCGCGTCGCCCCAGAGCTTTTCGAGGCTATAGAATTCACGCGTATCTTTAAGGAATACATGCACAACAACGTCGACGTAATCAAGCAGCACCCAGCTTTTCTGCAGGAATCCTTCTTTATGCCATGGCCTTTCGCCTATTGATTTTGAGCCTTCAACTACAGCATCAGCCACAGCTTTAACCTGCGTATCAGAGTGCGCAGTGCATATCACGAAGAAATCCGCTATGGTAGTAAGATTCCTCAGGTCCAGAATTCTTACGTCGGTAGCTTTTCTGGAAAGTGTCATTTCGGCAAGCTCCCGTGCCAGAAGCTGGGAAGCGGAAACTTCCATAACTTTTTTTACCGGCGTTTTTTTCGCAGGAGCTTTCTTTGCCGGGGCTTTCTTTACTGCTTTTGATTTCTTTGGGCTTGCTTTTTTCGGGCTGTTTTTTTTATCAGTCTGTAATTTTTTCAAATTATATTATAGTCTCCTTTAAAAATTTCTGTGTTTTATCTCTCCCCGTCACTTCGCCTGCCTGCAGCAGGCAGGTGGTTACAGTAACTGAGAATTCCCTATTTTGGGGGACTTGTTTTCATCGGCAAAAGATCCGCAAAATCCTTGCCTATCACTACGGTCGCGTCAAGAAAATAATTCTTGTTCATCTGCTGAATTACAAACTTCTCCGGTATGCCAAGCGATTCCGCTACGCGCTTTGCATTGCGCATATTCCCTGCGCGGTCTATCACCATAGAAGTTTTTACATCCGAACTCGAGAAATTTCCCATCTCAACCACGTCAAACCCGTGCGCGCGGAGGTAATCGGTAAATTTATCCGCAATACCCACAACTCCGCTTCCGTTCTGAACGTCGATCTGCAGCGCTGTTCCGGATGGCTGCCTGGTTATTCTGCCGGTTGTATCGGTCTGTGTTTTTATAACTTCTGTCTGCGGTGTAACCTGCCGTTTAACAAAGTTATATAAAAGATAAACGGTCAATACTGCAAGAAGCGTAATTGCAATATTAACCGAATAATGTTTTAGCTTATTTAGAAAATTGTCTGAGTCTGCCAGAGGCGCTTATGGAGCGCACGGCTCCATCTCCTTAGAATCCGCTATACCGGTTGAACGGGTTATTATAATACCCGTTGTAACCATTGCCGTATAATGAATTGAGATTATTTTTCAGATTATAGTAGTTAAAGCTTATATACATATTTTTGAACGGCTGGTAATCGAACGATACCCTGCTCAGGTTTACCCCGCTCAGCGAGTTTTGAAAATCTTTATTCATAGATGTACTTGCCGAATTAAGCGAAGCAAACGGCGAGTATTGCATAGAAACATCGGCGCTCAGGTGCATATTATCGCGAATCTTATATGAAAGAGTGGCTGTGTATGAAGCGATGGAAGCAGACCCGCTTCCGAAGCTAACATAGCTCATTCCAAATGAATTTTGAATCGAGAAATTATTCGGATTGATGAACCCAAGTATCATATTGTTTGAGCTTTTAAGCTGCGTTTTGGTCTGGTTGGGAACGTCAATATACTGAGCAAATGACAAATGGCTTGCGAGGGCAAGAACTATTATCAAAAATGCTGTTTTTTTCATTTGTTTCCTCTCTATTTGAATACAGAATAATCAATAAAGGTTTTTAAGTCAATTGATAAATTTTGGTAAAATTGTTAAAAAATGTAACAAACCGTCATAATTCCAGAGCGTGGTTCTCAATAAATTCCAGTTGTTTAGTTAGATTATCATATGCCGCTATTATTTCAACCGATTGGTTTTTCACCACCTTGGCAAACGGTTCGGGCAGTTCGATCTTCAGCGCCTCTTTGTATTTTCTGACAGCCGCTTCTTCGCCGCGCAGGCATTCTTTAAGGATAGATTCTGCGTTGCTTCCCGCAATTCCGAATTTGATATCCATCCACCGTCTGTGCAAAACGCCGAGTAAGCTTCCGGAGAATTCAAGGTCGCTGCCGAATGTTTTTGCCAGTTCCCTGAGCTCGTACATAAACTTCTCTCTCTGCTCGGAATACTCCGTGAACAATTTTTTTAAATTAGCGTCGTTCACATCATCAGCAGCGTTTTTAAATCCCTGCTGGCCGTCTTTGCAAATTTCCACAAGTCCGCTGATCACGGAAAACATATTATTGACAAGTAACGGCATTTGTAACCTCCTTATAAACACATATAGAAATCCTGCCAAAAGCAGGCTGGCGCCTGAAATGGCGCTCTTATAGGTATAAAGAAGTTACTTTATCAAAAAGTTCCTTAAAAGCAATTACGAATTACTAAAAACTAATGACAAATAATTGATATTTCAGTTAGTAAATAAACCGGCATGACAAACTTAATTGGGAGGGTGAAAATATAAATAAACCGCTAAATAATTACGATGCGCACTATACCGGAAATGACCAATCAGTAATTTGTAATAGTCATTAGCAATTAAGTGTTCAGGATTTCCTCGTAGTATTGTTCATACTGCGGAACGACTTTTTCTGATGAAAATAAATTTACGGCCCGTTCATGCGCGTTTTCTGAAAATATCCTGTATCTGTTCTTATCCCCCAGCAGACTTATAGCGTATTCCGCCATTTTATCCACGTCGCCTATTTCGGCAATATATCCGGTATCGCCGTGCAGATTTAATTCAGGTAACCCGCCGGCATTAGAAGAAACAACAGGCACGCCGCACGCCATAGCTTCAAGCGCAGAGAGACCGAAACTCTCAGACTGCGACGGCATCAGGAACAGATCTGCAATAGAAAGAATCTCCACAAACGATTCCTGTTCGCCGTAGAATGTCACGTCTTTATCTACGCCAAGGTCTTTTGCAAGATATTCGCAGTTACTTCTTTCCGGCCCATCGCCGATGAGAAGAAGTTTCGAAGGGATTTTTTCTTTTATTTTTTTGAAAATCCTGATGCAGTCATCAACTCTTTTTAGCGGCCTGAAATTTGATGTATGTATAATAAGCTTCTCATCGTCTTTTGTAAGACGTTTCCTTAGGCATTCAGTTTCCTCATCCTCGATCTTTTTGTAGATATCGAGATTGATGAAATTCGGGATCATCCTGATATCTTTTGAGATCCCGTATTGTGATTGTGTTTTTATTTTCAGGAATTCTGACACTGCCGTAACGCCGTCTGACTTTTGAATAGAAAATTTCATCGTCGGGAGAAAGCTTATTTCAAGTCCAACCAGCGTTATATCCGTTCCGTGAAGAGTTGTTATGATTTTTATGTTGTTGTTATTTTTCCTTTTGTTCAGAACTTCTTCTTTTATAATTTCCCTGGCAATAAATGCGCTGGTTGCATGCGGTATTGCATAGTGCGCATGAACCAGGTCGAGTCCGTTAAATTTAGCGACCTCAACAATTTTACTTGCAAGCGCGATACTGTATAGCGGGAAATCAAATAGCGGGTATGACGACATTTCAACCTTATGGAAGAAAATATTTTCACTGAAGCCTTTAAGCCTCATCGGCACATTATATGAAATAAAATGAACCTGGTGGCCCCTTGCCGCAAGCTCAATGCCCAGCTCAGTGGCTACCACGCCGCTTCCGCCATATGTTGGATAACAAAGTATACCGATTTTCATAATTTCCTTTCGGGAATTCTTAATACGCTAAATGCCTGAATAATAATGATTGAACTACAAATTTAACCAATAATACCTTTAAAAGCGATTACAACTCGCTGTCATTCCCGCGAAGGCGGGAATCCAAATAGTCAATTACAATAGTGATATTGTTTTAGACTCCATGGAAGTTAACTCATTTTAGTTAACCTATAAAACTTAGACGCAGAATGTACGCAGAATGTTTTAAGATAAATGGGAACAAAAAACTACGGTTATCATACTTTATATGTATAATCCGGTAATTGTTCTTACTTTACCCTGGGATAACCAGTTTCTTCTTTTCAATCCCTATATGGCACAAAGAAAAATCATATTTAACGGGATCGAGAGCATCAAACTCTTTCAGCTTATCCGTAAGTTCAATTGCGAATTTAAGGTCAATCGATATTCTTTTCACCAGCTTAAGCCTTTTTGATATTCTTCCAATGTGTGTATCAACCGGCATGATGAGTTTGGACGTACTTACTTCGCCCCATATACCTAAATCTATATCATCTTTCCTCACCATCCATCTTAAGAACAAATTCATCCGCTTGCATGTGCTCCCGTTTGCGGGATTCGGCAATAGGTAGTGATAATATTTATTGTTCTTCAGGGTATTTGAGCTTAATGCAGAAGTGAACCCGGTGAGAGCTTCAACTATATTTTCATGTTCCTGTTCATGATTCGACATAAACAACTTTTTCAGCGATGAATGCCGCACCAGGTTTTTGCTTAACGAATCAAACAGGTTTATCAAATCTCCTTCGGAATTGAACCTATAATACATTCCGTTAAGGAATTTTTTATCTTTTCGTTTCTCGAAATTTATGGTAAATTCGTATGGTTTATTTCCGATTCTTTTTAAAAGCGTATCGATGAAGTTATTTATCTGATCCACTGAGCCGTATGCATAAGCCGATGTAATGAGCCCGGCAATCTCAATATCCCGTTCATCGCTGAACCTGTGTAAATTCCATACAGGGTCCCTGGACGAAAATTTCGGGCTGTAAGTAGCATATAAATTTTCAAGTAAATCTTTTAACTGGACAGAATTCATTAAATGACAAAAGTTTTCATAATTGGAGAAGAAAGCATTAAGAACGAACTTGCAGCTTTAATCGGCGGTAAAGTTAATATAACCGACAAGCTGGATCACTATACTGAGATAGTTTTTGAATGCACAAACGTAAAACACAAACAGAAGAAAGAAAGCATTGAATTCATTGACGATAATTGTTCGGCCTCCATTCCGGTGTTCACTTCGTCATTATGTATTTCAGCTTCGGGACAGTGCGCCGTTTCAAAATATCCGGAGCGGCTGATTGGAATCGGCCTTTACGATACCTTTTCAAAGGGCCTGTCGGCCGGAGCTTCAGCGCAGGCAGGAAAATTGATTGAACTGGCTCCGTCAAAAATAACAGATGATAAGATACTTCAAAATGCAGAAAGTTTTTTGAATTCCACAGGCATAAGTTTTGCTAAGGTCCCTGACAGGGTCGGGCTCGTGTTTCCGCGAATCCTATCCATGATAATAAACGAAGCTTCGCAAGTGTATTCTGAACAAATCGCATCGCGCGAAGATATTGATACCGCCATGAAGCTTGGCACAAACTACCCGCTTGGCCCGCTTGAATGGGCTGATAAGCTTGGAATCGATCTGGTTTATGAAATTCTCTCCGTTTTACAGAACAGTTTCGGAGAGGACCGCTACAGGCCGCACCCAGTTTTAAAAGAAATGGTCGATCTTGGATATTTGGGAGTGAAAACCGGAAAGGGATTTTACGGATATTAGAACAATCTGCTGACCGGCAAAAGCAGGAAGATAGCGCCGCCGGCAATTTTATTATTACTTTTTCAGCTCATGTAGCTTTTCTAAAAGCCATTTTTTGTTCGAGATTTCATTTGTTTTCTCTATTTCATTTCTCAAAACATAGATTTCATCCCAATCCTTATTCTCCCTTATGAATACTATTTTCTTCAGATACTTAAAGAAATTGTGAATATATATCCGGCCCATTTCAGTTACCGACGGATTGCTTACCAGGAAATGAACAGACGAGTCAGCATAACTTAATAATGATTCCAGTTCATATAATTCATAATACGATCTTGCCGTAAGGGTTCTTGCAAAAAACTTATCCTGTATGTCTATAAATTCAACTCTGTTCAGATTTTTTAGTGTTTTCTTGTATTCTTTTGTATGAAAAAACAGAAAAGCATTTGCCAGGCACTGCATTGATTCACGGATATCCGGTTGAAGCCGGGATGTATAGTCTTTTATGAAATTCGCTGCCCATTCGGTCTCTTTTAAGGCAAGAGCTCCGTTGAGAATTTGAAAGTAGATTACTTTGGGAAGCTGGTCAGCCGGGTAGAATACAAGTCCTTCCTTTAACCTGAATTCATTTAGTTCGAAAATTATTCTTCTGAACTTGTTTTCGTTATATTCCATTTTACTCAGACAATAATTCACGATCCAGTGCATCATATTTCTCTTCTCGCTCAAAGTAAATTTATCGTAGTGCAGGCCGTACAATTCTCTCAATTTATCAAGGTGGTTGGTCCTGCCGGGTTCCAGGAGCATCATCATTGCATGAAAATAAATTTCTATTAAAAACGTATATTCGAAATTCTTCCTTCGCGCATAATCAACAATATTTTTTAAATTAAGATTTTTAGCAAACTCAAGCGGTATGTTCACATCAAATTTGTAGTTATGATTCTCGCTTAATACTTTCATGTCGTTCAGCCCGCCGACTGTCATTCTCAAAAACAGCATTATCTGCGACTCGGAGGCTTTAAGCTTAGAATCGCTCATAGACCTGACCTTGTCCGTCAGATGATAATATTCCTGCTTATAATTTTCCAGATGCCCTTTGTTTTCAAAGTAATCAAAATCAAAGCGGCTTGTTGCCAGCAATTTTTCCATTTCGCTTATCGAACGCTTATAATTGTTCAATAACTTTCTTTTACCGAATTCTGAAAGTAATAGTTCTGTTCTGACGAAATTATTTTTTTTGAGGGCCTCCTGCTCTAAAAACGCTTTTGTCATTTTTTCCAAAGCCGAAGCGAGGTTCCACATCACCTGTTTGTTGAATACTCTGCCCGGGTAAAGTTTGCTGTAAAGCTTTTCGGCGCTGAGCTTATCCGCTTCAAAATCCGGATAAAATTTCTGCAGCGCCTTAAAAAGAGGCGAGCAGTTTTTTTGGTTATTGTGATATGGCGAAGCGACAAATTTTCCCAACATCTTCATTTCGTCCTTAGAAAACGTCTTTAAGATATTTATTAGCTTTGAATTCATCATTTTCCCGGTTAGTTAAATTAGTACAATTTCAGCATAAATATTATGAAAATCAACAATATTAATATAGATTCATTGTTGATTTAGGTTAGTTTTAGGGAATATTTTCTTTGTGTTGGGCGTGCACATATGTTAAGTTAGCAACCGTGCACGTGAATTAGCGGCAACGAATAAAATTAAGCGTTCAAAGAATAAAATAATGAAACCAATAACAATGAAAATGAACAGCTCGGGCAAAACAGGAAAGAGAACAAGAGGATACAGATTGAAACCATCGACGCATGCAATGATAGTTAAGATCCAGAAATTGATGAAGTCAGATCAGGATGAAGCTATCGCAAGCGCATGCAGTATGTTCTACGCTGAGCTAAAGAAGAATGGTTCTGATAAGCAATCAAAATTAATATAATACAAATAATCATGACGAAAATGAAAACAAAACTATTCCAGTTCGTTTTATTCAATCTGTTCCTCTGCCTACCAACCGGCAGCCTGTTATTTTCACAAAGCATTAACGGCAAACTTGGCACAGGCGGACAGTTTATAATCAGGGATACAAGCTCTAACTTTATGACTCTCAGTCAGTCAACAGGTAATGCGACTTTTTTTAAAAACGTTGATTGTGCAGATTCCAATTCAACTTCTTTGACCGGGGTATTCACTAAAAACGGAAAGAGGTTTATTCATAACTATCGCGTACCCGGCACTGACGGCATGAATACTTTCATAGGAATTAACGCCGGCAGCCTTACAATGAACGGAACCGCAATAAATGAATCAAGTTCCAATACGGCCGTTGGATATGTTAGTTTGGGAGCGCTCACAACGGGTTACTATAATTCTGCATTTGGCGTGGCTTCACTTTTCTCAAATACAACCGGCTATCTTAATTCAGCATTCGGTGTTTCTTCGCTTCGCAATAATACAACCGGCTCTGAAAATTCAGCATTTGGAATAGGTTCATTGATCAATAACACAAGCGGGATTAAGAATTCAGCGTTCGGAAGGGGCTCGATGTTAACCAATACTACAGGAGGTTCGAATTCAGCTTTCGGGATAAATTCTCTTTATAGCAACACTACGGGGGTCGGTAATTCAGCGTTTGGCTTTCAATCGCTTATTTTACATACTACGGGGAGCAATAATACCGGGGTTGGATTCAATGCCGGCTCGAATATTACAACAGGCAGCAATAATACAGCGATCGGGTATAATTCTCAGGTGCCTAATGAATCTGGCAGCAATCAGGTTAGGCTAGGAAATGAATTCATAACATACGCCGGCGTGCAGGTCGCATGGACAATCACAAGCGACAGAAGATGGAAATCCGCTATAACAAACTCGAACCTTGGACTTGATTTCATTTCAAAGCTTAACCCTGTCTCATATTTCCGCACAAATGATGAAAAACAAAAAACTGAATATGGATTCATCGCGCAGGATGTTGAAGAGGTATTAAAAGAATCAGGAGCTGAAAATAGCGGAATGATAACGATAGACGACGCCGGAAAATATGAGCTTCGCTATAATGACCTGCTGGCGCCGATGGTTAAAGCGATTCAGCAGCTTAAGGAAGAAAATGAAAACCTAAAATCAGAAAATGATGCGCTGAAACAGATGTTTGTAAAATTTCAGGAAACACAAGCGAGGATTGTAAAGGAAGTAGAGAAACTTGAAACAAATGACAATAACGTGAAAGAAATTAAGCTGGGCGAAAAATAAAAACAAAATTTAAATCAAAGGGAAATATATGAAAACATTAATCATAATAGCACTTCTATTTCTAACCGTTGCGGCAAGATCGCAAAGCGTACTTACGCTGGAAACCGGCTCTACTTTGGGAGTCTTAACAGGAGCCAATTTGTGCGTAGATGTTATAAACGGCCCGGGCATTCTTTATGGCGGCGGAAATATTTGCGGAGGTTTGGTTGGGATAGAGCCCGTAATTTCTGATGCGCAGCCGACAAGTTTTAGTATGTCACAAAACTATCCCAATCCGTTTAATCCTGTAACCAGTATCAAATACCAGATTCCAAAAGCAGCCTATTTAAAAATTATGCTTTTTGACCAGCTCGGAAGAGAAGTCGGGGTATTGTTTGATGGAAATCAGCAGGCAGGCTATTACCAGGCAACAGTTGACGGTACAAACCTGGCCTCAGGAATCTATTACTGCAGGATAACTGCTGAGGGTTTTACTAAAGTAATCAAGATGAGTTTAATAAAATAAATTATTAGGAGAATGAAAATGAAAAAAAAACTATTCGGGCTTTTAGCGCTGCTGGTATTTACAGGAATTTCACAGGCTCAATGGCAGCCGGAATTGCAGCTGACAAATGTCCCGCCCAGTTCTGTCACATCTTATACTAAATGTATTGCCGCAAGCGGGAACGAGCTGCACGTTGTATGGATGGACCTTCGCGACGGGAACTTTGACATATATTATAAGCGCTCCTCTGATGGCGGAACAAGCTGGGGCGCTGATACAAGGCTTACGAGTGACCCCGGAGATTCAGAATATCCCTCAGTTGCAGCAGACGGTTCTCTCGTCATTGTTGTTTGGCATGATAACAGAGACAATAACCCAGAAATATATTGTAAGCGCTCGACCGATGGAGGACTGACATGGGGCGCTGATTTGCGATTGACTATTGACGTGGCTGCATCAAATTATCCAAGTGTGACAGTTTCAGGCTCAACGGTACATGTTGTATGGACAGACTTCCGCGATAATAACTACGAAATATATTATAAACGCTCAACCGATGCAGGGGTCACCTGGGGTCCTGACATACGGTCTACAAATTCCGCGGCGCTTTCACAATTTCCGGTAATTGCATCATCGGGCGCTTCGGTGCATATAGCTTGGTATGACAACCGTGACGGAAACTTCGAAATATATTACAAACACTCTTCAGATGGCGGGGTAAACTGGACTGCAGATACAAGACTGACATTTAATTCAGCAGACTCATGGTTTCCCTCAATTTCTGTTTCAGGTTCTACGGTTCATATAGCATGGTACGACCATCGTGATGCAATTGGGGAAATATATTATAAACGTTCTGCGGATGATGGTGTAAACTGGGGACCCGATGTAAGGCTCACCAGTAACTCTCTAAATTCCGATCATCCTTCAATTGCGGCTTCCGGCTCCGGAGTTCATGTTGTTTATGAAAATAACCAGAATACGAATATTCAGATCTATTACAAACGCTCAACAGACGAAGGCAATACATGGGAAGCCCCAATAAGGATGATAAATACAGTTTATTCATCAGGACGGCCATCTGTAGCTGTTTCCGGTCAAGTTGTGCATGCTGTCTGGTATGATTCCCGTAACGGTAGCGATGAAATATATTACAGACGAAACCCCTCCGGCAATCCGGTTGGAATAACGCCTGTTGGCTCAGATATTCCAAAAGAATTTTCTGTTTCCCAAAACTATCCAAATCCGTTTAATCCTGTTAGCGTAATTAATTACCAGGTACCAAAATCAGGCATTGTGGCGATCAAGTTATATGACCTGCTTGGAAAAGAAGTTGCCGTATTGTATGATAACATTCAGCAGGCCGGCTATTACAAGGCGACCATTGACGGTACAAACTTCGCATCAGGAATATTCTTTTGCAGAATAACTGCTGAGGGCTTAAGTAAGACAATTAAAATGAGTTTAATAAAATAAATCATAATATAAACATGAAGACAAAACTAATTATTTTCGCAATCTGTAACCTGTTAATAAGTAATTTTTTATTTTCGCAGAACATTAACGGCAAGCTTGGCACAAACGGACAGTTCATAATAAGAGATACAACAGCCACATTTATGTCTCTTAGCCAGACCACAGGCGACCTCTCGCTGACACACAACCTGGTATTGCCTGTTACAACACTTGGTTCACAATTAGGAACAATATTCAAAGGCACAGTCAGGTTCAT
>CAZMRG010000045.1:0-22171 GCA_964568655.1 uncultured Ignavibacteriales bacterium
CATGAAAAGAAATTATACACGAATCATTGTAATATTTTTAATATGTAATATTTTTTTCATACTAGGAGCAATAATGCAAAAAGAAACAGATAAGAACCCGATAACCCGCGAAGTCGTGATCAGCGCTGAAAAGCTGATCGGGCTTAAGTTTACGGACGCTAAGCGCGACTCTATGCTTACTGATTTAAACGAGCTTCGCAAATCATATGACAATCTGCGTAAGGTCTCATCGCCTAATGATGTGCCTCCGGCAATATTATTCAATCCGATTCCTGTTGGAATGCAGCTTGAAACGGAGCGTAAACCTGTTGTATTTAGTTCATATGATAACACAGAGCTCCCTGCAAATATGGATGAACTGGCATTTTATTCTGTTGGAGAGCTTTCGCAGCTTATCAAAACCCGCAAAGTTACTTCCATGCAGCTTACTAAAATGTACCTGGACAGGCTGAAAAAATACGGGCGAAAACTTGAATGTGTTATTACTTTAACTGAAGAGCTCGCGTTAAAGCAAGCCCAAGAAGCTGATGATGAAATAGCAAGCGGAAATTACAAAGGGCCATTGCATGGAATTCCTTTTGGTATTAAGGACTTGCTTTCAACTAAAGATTACAAAACCTCATGGGGCTCGGCTGTTTACAAAGACCAGCAGCTTGGCGAGGATGCCGAAGTTGTGAAACGCCTTGAAAACGCAGGCGCCGTGCTGGTGGTGAAGTTATCGCTCGGTGAGCTTGCTATGGGAGATGTTTGGTACGGCGGGCAGACAAAAAATCCGTGGGATTACAAACACGGCTCAGGCGGCTCATCAGCCGGACCAGGCGCGTCGGTTTCAGCTGGACTAGTCGCTTTCGCGATTGGTTCGGAAACATGGGGTTCTATTGTTGACCCATCTACAATATGCGGCGTAACGGGATTGCGTCCATCATATGGAAGGGTCAGCAGAAAAGGAGCTATGACCCTGGCATGGTCAATGGACAAGCTTGGGCCTATGTGCAGAACGGTTGAGGACTGCGCCATTGTTTTTAATGCAATCTATGGACCTGACGGCGTTGACCAGACATTATATGATGTGCCGTTTAATTATACTCCCGATATCGATCTGCATGGGATTAAAATAGGATACCTAAAAAGTGATTTTGATAGTTCAGCTTTCAAAATATTCAGCGATTCAACAATGAGTGTGTTAGAGCAGCTTGGTGCAACGCTAATTCCTATCGAATTACCAAAATATCCGATAGGCGACCTATCCATAATACTTAACGCTGAATGCGGCGCTGCATTTGATGAACTGGTTAGAGATAGTAAAGAAGATATGCTGGTTGCACAAACCCGCGACGCATGGCCGAATTTCTTCAGGTTCTCGAGGTTTGTCCCGGCGGTTGAATATATGCAGGCTAACAGGATACGATTTTTGGTCATTCAGGATATGGCGAGGAAGTTCGAAGACATGGATATTTATTTAGCTCCTTCGCTTGAAGGCGATAATCTGTTAATGACAAATTTAACGGGCCACCCATGCGTTTGCGTTCCGAACGGATTTTCTAAAGAAGGAACTCCGGTCAGCGTAAGCTTTATTGGAAAATTATTCGGCGAAGCGCAGCTACTGGCAATAGTAAAGAAATATCAGGATGCAACGGAATATCATAAGAGGCATCCAAAGTTAAGCGAATAAAATCTGATTCGGAAGTTGAGCAAACAAGTAGGGAAACGAAGATAGATATCTTGCACATTCAAATTTGCAAAATTGTTTAAATATACCGTTTTCATATTAGGAGCCTAGTCTGTTTTTGGCTTTAATTTGTTTAAGGATTAATATAATATTTAACGTAAATGTGGGATTTTATGTTGTGCGATCTAATCTGCCTCTCTTACATTTCCCATATTTTACATTTTAAGTTTTCTTTTATTGTTCATCTCTTTGCTGAGAAAGGAAATAGAAATGAAAAACAAAATGCCGTCCGAAACAAATCTCAGTGTTCATATTATCAATAGCCCGTTCCAAATCATATTCTTAATTCTACTGGTTTTTGCATTTGTAAAACTCAGTTACTCCCAATTCCAAAATGTCATGATTAGCAACCTCTATGCACCAAATGAAACGAGTATTGCAATTAATCCGAATAATCCAAACCAGATGGTTGCAGGCTCGAACATATTGTATAATGGCGAATACCGTTGCGGATATTATTATAGTACAAACGGGGGGCTAAACTGGAGTACAGGAGTTTTAAACTCCGATTCAGGTAAACCGTATTGCGATCCGGGGATTGCCGCTGATAAGCTTGGAAATTTTTACTATACAGCCGATGCCGGTTTTTGGAATAGTCCGCCTCCTTATCTTTGCAAATTATACTGCATGAAGTCTACAAACGGCGGGGTCAATTGGCTGACTAATGTATTTGCCCAATCCGCTCCGAAGATGGTAGACATGCCGACAATTTGTATCGATAAATCAAATAGCATTTACCAGAATAACATCTATGTTGTATTTACTCAAGCGGATACATTTCATTCTGTAAACTCTCATAATGACAGTTCTTTGGCTTATTTCAGCAGGTCAACCGACCATGGCGTTACATTCAGTTCGCCAATAAGACTAAGTAAGCATGGAGGTATTGGTATATCATGGTCCAATTCTTACCTGCAAGGCTGCGTTTGCTGTACAGGGCCTAACGGTGAAATCTATGCGGCATGGATAGATAGCCTCGGTATTTTTTTTGACAGGTCTACCAATGGCGGATTGACCTGGCTTGATAATGATGTCTTTATATCTCAAGTCGCAGGCGGCTGGACGCATCCGGCTGTGTCTTATTGCGGATATGCCGGCACGCCATGGATTGATTGTGATTACAGCAATGGCCCTCACAGAGGGACCGTTTACCTGGCATGGAGCGATACCAGAAACCCCAACAGATCGGATATTTGGCTCGTTAAATCGTCTGATATGGGAAACACATGGAGCCAGTCCATCAGGCTTAATAACGATCCCATCGTGGTCAATAAATCACATTTTTTTACTCAAATTGCAATTGACCAGGCAAATGGTAATGTTTACTCCGCTTTTTATGACAATAGAAATTATTCAACAGGTGTGAATTTAGATTTATTCCTAGCATGTTCTTCAGATGGTGGAAACACATTTGCAAACGTTAAAGTGAATACAAATCCATTTACGCTATGCACAATATCTACGGGCGATTACATTGGCCTTGCAGCTTACAACAATAAGGTAAGGCCGGTTTGGACGGAGGGAGCCGCTAACAATGTTGCTTCAATATGGACAGCTATTATAGACTCTATGGTAATAGGAATACAACCAATAAGCGATAAGATCCCGGATAAATTTTCCCTGTTCCAAAATTATCCGAATCCGTTCAACCCGGAAACTAATATTAAATTCCAGATACCTAAAGCATCATTTGTAACAGTTTCTGTTTTTGATATTACTGGAAGAACGATTGAGAAACCTGTAAACGAACAACTTAAAGCTGGTATTTATGAAGTGAACTGGAATCCGGCAAACGTTTCAAGCGGAGTTTATTATTACAGAATGACCGCTGGAGATTATATTGATACAAAGAAAATGGTTCTGGTAAAATAGATAAGAAAATACGAACAAGCGGCATACGAATCTTGAAGAATAAAAAAAGCAGCTTATAAAAGCTGCTTCTTAAAATGTATTCCCCGAAAAAACTTAATCATACTGATTTTAGAGCTATTGCAGAATTCAGCAGAATTCAAAAAAAGCTCTAAGAAACTGCATCCCGCGGCGAATTCACTGCAAGATGAATTATGCGGGTTAACATTAAAATTTGTTTATTCATTTCAGATATTTTATTTATAATTTTTTTATTGAACAAAAATACATAGCATGACGCAGCAGAACAAAGAAAAGTATGTATAATTATCTTTGATGATTCTTAATTCGAATCCCCCAAAAGCCTTATTTCTCTTTGTTTTTCAAATTTTTCTAAGAATATTATCTTGTTTGATTTTTGGGAAATATTATCATAAATATCTGCCGACATTGTCAGGAAAATAGTGAAATTCATTAATTTATTTAAATTATAAGCATATTATTATGAAATATATCTTGCCATTTTGTGATTTTTCGAACATTATTTATCTGACATGTATTGAATTTTTCACTTGAGAAAATTAGATTATTCCTTATTATTTGCTATTTTTGTAAAATTATTATCTAATCTGTATACATGATAAACGCGAAAATATTCGAAGTTTTAAAAACATTTTCAAAGGAAGACTTTATAAAATTCGGGGAATTAGTTAATTCGGATTATTTTAACAAGAGCGAAATGATAAGGCAGCTATATGGCGCTATTCAATCTTTTGCGCCTTCGCTTGAAGACAAAAAATTAACGCGCGAATATTTATTTGAGAAACTGTACCCGGGGAAAAAATTCAGGGAAGGCACAATTGTAAATCTTTTATCAGGGCTGTATAAATTATCAGAAGAATTCATAGCCACGGAAATGTTCAGAAGCGAAGAATATACCCAACAAAGATATATCATACGTGGATTCGGGAAAAGAAACCTTGAAAAATTCCTTCACAAAAATTATACCGACATGATGAATGAACTAAGCGCTTCCAAAATACAGGACGATATATATTTTAATACCCAGTATGAACTTGTGCAGGATTATATTTCTTACAGCAACAGCGAAGGGCCTTTTATTGCCACTGAAATAATCCAAAAATGGCACGACAAATTTATTGATTTTACCGTCATAAAATTACTTGAAGGTTATGTTTTTATGATCAATCATAAAAAGTACGGATACGAGCATAACTTCAACATGACGTTTATGGAACCGCTAATCAGGTATATAAGTGAAAATTCGTTCAGCCATGCCCCAGCAATATTGATCTATTATAACGTGATGATGCTTTTAAAAGAAGACGATGAGCGGTATTACTGGAAACTAAAGGAACTTGTGCTCCAATATCCCGAAATAATGAAAAACTCTGACAGGTGGACGGCATATTTATGCATGGTGAATTTTTGCCAAACCAGGTATGATACCCTCAGCGTCAGGGAAAAATATTCCAAAGAAATACATGAGCTTTACCGGACAATTATTGACAAAGAAATTTATAAAGTTGAAGCATGGTACCCGTTTCTTCACCACCGGCTTTATATAAATATAGTTCAAAACGGTTTAAACCAGGGCCAGAATGAGTGGACGGAAAATTTTATCAACAATTATAAAGATGAGCTGACGGAAGAATATAAAACCAGCACATTTAATCTTTGTTATGCTTTATATTATTTCAGTATACGTGATTTTGAAAAAACCCTTGTATGCCTGAGCAAGGTCCAGACCGAAGACCCTTTCTATTTTCTTCAGATCAAAGCTTTGACGCTCCAGGTGTATTACGAGCTGAAGCTTTACGATAATGCCATATCATTGATGGATACATACAGGCATTATTTGAAAGAAAAGCCCGAGATACCTGCAAGCTACAGCGCCCGCCATAGGAATTTTTTATCTGTTATTAACAGGCTAATGAAGATACGTTTGGGAAGCGCTGTGTACAGGGATTCGGACTTTGATCTGAACCAGGACGAATTTAAAAGCATATTAAAATTAGACTGGCTTATGGAAAAGATAAAGGAAGTTAAAAATTAAGGAACACCCCATGCACACGCGAAATGAAGACAATTCGGGAAACAGGTCTAATCTCTCAAAATTATTTTCTTAGGTTTCGGGGCCCAAAGATAAAAAGAAACGCCGGCGTAAAGCTGAATATACTGAATGCTTCTGGAAGACTCAGATTTACCGGTTACATCAGTATAAGCGGCATCTACAAGCGTATAATCTTTTCCGGATTTTGATTCCGTCGTATCCTTCTTGCCGATCAGGTTAGCCAGGTCATATTTTACTCCCAGAACTAAACCGGCTGTTTGCCCAATATGCCATTCAATACCGCCCCCAAAATTAACGCCGAAGCGCGTTGACGGTTTCAAAGTCAAAACGCTGCTTCCTCTCGAAGGGGTTGAGCTGCCGTTAAATAAATTCACGGCAAATTCTGCGCCAACAAATGGATTTATTTTCGCCTTCGGCGCGAAACAATATTCCAAACCCATATCAACTGTAAAAAGATAAATATTGTTTTTAACAGTATAGGGGTTGCCGAATTCATCTGTATACCCGCCTAAGTCATCGGTACTAAACACATTATAGCTCAAGCCCAAAGTAATCCCCATCGACCTTTGCTTATTAATATAATATTTTCCGTCAACGCTGAAATTGAAACCGGAATTCATAAAATAAGCTGAAGGAGCAATTTCAGGATAACCCGGATATGTCCCGCGTAAATCTGCGGAAGGTATAGAGTACCCGCCGGTTAAGTGCAATATTACTTTAGGCTGTGCATAGGATAGACGAAGACATGAAAAAATAATCAGTGGCGCTATAAAATATTTTGAATTTTTCATAGATTCAGGTAATCTTATACAAATATAGCCTAAGAAGGCTGAAATTCCTATTTTATGAAAAAAATCCGCAAACAGGCGTACAGAATTTGATAGAATTCAATTTTTAATAAATTATTTTTTATGCTTTAAGAAATAAACAAACAAATTTCATTATATTCCGTGAATTAAAAAAAGATAAACTAAAATTACCGCATATATTTATGAAAAAGATGATTTACTGTTTCTTTCTTTTGTGTCTGGCTCTTTGCCTTTTTAGCGCCATTTCACAATCTCAATCTTTTAGAAGCGTCAACTACCAGGGCGCAGGGTGGGTAACAGCTGTAAGATACACAACAAACGGAGCCAGGCTTTATGCAAGAACGGATGTTGGCGGCGTATTCAGAAGCGATAACGGCGGACAGAATTGGTCATTTATAGCCAATTATGCGGTAACTTCTGCAAGCCTCAATATTCAGGGCCTCGCTCTTCACCCAACAGATAATAACACTGTATACGTAGCCTGTGGAAATTCATACCAATCCGGCGACGCAGGAGTGGGTATGTGGAAAACAACCGACGGCGGGACTACATGGTCGCATATTCTGCTTAATGTAAACTATAGCGGCAACGAAGATATCAGGTGGGGCGGAGAATGTATAGCTCTTGACCCTGTAAATCCAAACATAATTTACACAGGCGGAAGAGGAAGCGGAATCTACAAGTCAACCGATGGCGGCGCCACATGGAATATTATTGCCACATCAGCCGTTGTCAGCGGGAATATTTCATCTATAACTATAAGACCCGGAACATCCGGAAGTACAGCGGAAATCTGGGTTGGCTCTGAAGGAAACGCCGGCGTTTGGAGATCATTGAACGGCGGTTCAACGTGGACACAGCTCAGAACATCAACGCAGATTGAAAATATCGTATTCAGGATTGCAGTTAAGACAGATGGAACAGCATTCGTAGCGTATAATAATAGTTTGGTAAGGTATACTCCCGGAACAGGCGCATGGGATATAATTCCGGGCTTTACAGGGGTAGGCAATCTTGCCGCTGTGAATTTTATCGGCAGCGAAAACCAGATCATAGCCAGCCAAATGGACTATACAAGATTCTCAACCGACGGAGGGCAGACTTTTCCGCAGGTGTTGCCTATGACTATGCAGGGTCCCCTGCCAAAACATTCTTTTGACTGGACAGTTGTAAACTGGGCCAGAAACGAGTTTATGCAAAATCCGGTATTATCAACTGAATGGTATATGTCCGGCGGATTTGGATGCCTGAAATCAACAGACAGCGGGCAGCACTGGCATTACGCAACTGACGGGATCAATATACCCGTAATGTACAGGACGCATTTTCATGCAACTAACCCTAACTATGTGTTTCTTCCTATGGGCGATTTAACAATGGGTAGATTGACCGATGGCGGCGCAAGCGGCGAGATTACCGACTACGCTTTTTGGTCGTTTAATGTGCTCCAGGATTTTTCAAACGCAACGGCTATACTTACAACTCCCGCAAATCCAAACAAACAATACATTGTCGGCGGAAACGTTTACACCGGCGAGATGCCCGGCATATTTGTTACCACCAATAATGGCGCCAATTTCTCAGCTGTTACTTTCAGCGGATTACCAAACACCGCAGCAAGGCCGCTTATCAACGGAATCGTTTCAGACGTAAATGAAAATCACATGATAGTATTTGTGGGTGGAGATTATTCCAATGCCGGCACAGTCGGCGGTATTTACTGGAGCTCAAATGGCGGATCAAGTTTTACAAGGTCCAACGGCATTCCGCAGAACATAATGGCGCCGGGAGTGTATTATTCCAATTATGGATTAGGCAAGGACCCGTTTAATAATTCAAAACGGTATGGATATTTTGAAGGCGATGGCGGCGGCTTTTTTGAAAGCGCTGATGAAGGACAAAACTGGACCCTAAAAAGTAATCTAGTCGCAGGATATAGCCCATCAGGCACTCTTTGCGTGCATCCTACTACTCAAAATCTTTTCTATTTAGCTATTTCAGGTTACGGACTGTATAAGACCACAGATGGCGGGACCACGTGGAACAATATGAGCGGCTGGTTAAGCGCATGGCAGGTCGATTCACGGAATAATATTATCACAGCTTTTGGAATGAGAACCGGAGATACATATAATAAGAACTATAAATCTACCGATAGCGGAAACTCGTGGGATGTAATTATTACGGACCCGTATAAATTGCCAAATACAACAAGCCTGGCAATAAATCCGTTTAATACAAACCAACTCTGGATAGGAACAACAGGCAACGGGACTATTATTTATGATGGATTGACAATCGGGATTCACAATATTTCATCGCAAATCCCTGCATCATTCAGTTTGAAGCAAAATTATCCAAATCCATTTAATCCGTCAACGCTGATTAAATTTGATATTCCCAGATCGTCATTCGTAAAAATAACCATTTACGATATAGTTGGCAGAGTGGTTTCGGTGTTAGTGAACCAGCAGCTTAATGCCGGCCAGTATGAAACCGAATGGAATGCCGCTGATTATTCCAGCGGTGTATATTTTTACAGAATTGAAGCGGCCGGATTTGTTGAATCGAAAAAGATGGCGTTTGTAAAGTAAATTAGCCGTAATGCGCTAAAATTCAAAATCCCCGGCTAGGCTATGGAGATATCCATCCCTGGGAAAATGAAATGATGTTAATTTCCACTCTTATTGACATTTTTCTTTTGATTTATGTTCCGTAATTTTACTGTTCCTGTTAATATTATATGGTAAAATTCTCGCTCGGAATATGTGTTGGGGCAAGCAGTATTTCATTCGTCAAAGCTCAGTTTGACGGAGAGCATATCGTTATATCTCATCTGAAATCGGTAAACCACGAAGGTAATCCGCGAAAAGTCCTTGCAAATTTCTTCGATGAAACAGACCTCGCAAATATCTCTGTTGCAGCGACAGGGAGAAAATTCAAAGACCTGTTAAACTGCCGCATTGTATCTGAACCCGAAGCTATTGAAGTATCAATAGATCATTTAAAGCTTAACGGCAAATTCGGCGCTATAGCGTCGCTCGGCGGAGAGAATTTTATCGTGTACTGCCTGAATGAAAAAGGCGGCATTGATAAGGTTTTGACAGGCAATAAATGTGCATCCGGAACAGGTGAGTTTTTCCTTCAGCAGATACGAAGAATGAATCTGAATATTGATGAAGCTATTGAAATCTCTGATAGCGCCAAACATTATACAGTATCCGGAAGATGCAGCGTGTTCTGTAAAAGCGACTGCACACATGCCCTGAACAAAGGGATTGAAAAAGGGCTTGTTGTATCCGGGTTATGCAAAATGATCGCCGATAAAACAATTGAACTTCTCGCCAAACAAAAATCACAAAAAATTTTACTTATCGGCGGCGTTTCAAGGAATGAAACAGTAGTTAATTTCATAAAAGAAAAATATACTGGATCACATATACCCGAAGAATCTCATTATTTTGAAGCCATGGGAGCCGCGCTTATTGCCCTGAAAAAAGAATCATACGTTGATAAAAAAAATATTTTCAAAAATAACGCTCATCTTTTCCCGTCGCTCGAACCGCTTCTTGGCTCAAAAGCAAAAGTTACTTTTAAGGAATTAAAAAAATCAGAAGCTCAGGCGGGCGATGAATGTGTAATTGGACTGGATGTTGGTTCGACAACAACAAAGGCTGTGTTGATCCGCACTAATGATGATGCAATGCTTGCCAGTATATATTTGCGAACTAACGGCAATCCCGTGCAGGCATCAGTTGAGTGTTACAGGTCATTGAAAGCTCAGGTAAAATGTCCGATCAATATTATCGGTCTTGGAACTACCGGTTCAGGGCGCCATATATCGGCGCTTCATGCTATGACAAAAGGCGTTGTGAACGAAATAATAGCGCACGCTGTAGCTGCCGCGCATTTCGATAAAGATGTTGATACGATTTTCGAGATTGGCGGACAGGACGCCAAATACACTCACTTAACCAACTCCATTGCCAGCGATTATGCTATGAACGAAGCATGCTCGGCGGGAACCGGCTCATTCCTTGAAGAATCGGCAAAAGAAACGCTGAATATTGATTACACTGAAATTGCCGAAATAGCTTTATCAGCAGCATCGCCGTTAAATTTTAACGACCAGTGTGCGGCGTTCATTTCAAGCGATATTAAGACGGCAAGTCATGAGGGTTCAAACACAGATAATATTGTAGCGGGCCTGGTTTATTCAATATGCATGAACTATGTAAACCGCGTTAAAGGCAACCGGCCTGTAGGGAAAAAAGTTTTTATGCAGGGAGGGGTGTGCTACAACAAAGCGGCGCCTTACGCAATGAGCAACCTGATAAACAAAGAAATTATAGTGCCGCCGGAACCGGGATTAATGGGAGCTTTTGGAGTTGCGCTTGAAATTAAGAACAGGATAGATCTCGGGTTCCTGCAAAAAGAAAATTTCAACCTTGACGAATTAATAAACCGTAGTTTCACACACGAGAAAGAATTCATATGCGCCGGCGGAAGCGAGAAATGCGACCTTAAATGTGAAATTGCGCTGATAAATGTAGCGGGAAAAAAATATCCGTTCGGGGGTGCGTGCAGCAAATATTACAATCAGCGTTCAAATGTAAAAACCAAACCGGGAAAGAATAATTATGTGAAGCTCAGGCAGGAACTGGTATTTAAAAAATACTGCAATCTGCCGCAACCGGATGAAGGCAAGACAATAGGAATAATTAAAAGCTTCCAGGTCAATACGCTTTACCCGCTTTATTATAATTTCTTTACAAAGCTTGGATATAAAGTAGCCCTTGCCGATGAAATAGACCGCGAAGGAATGGATAAGATGAGCTCGTCGTTCTGTTACCCTGTTGAAATTGCGTTTGGATTATTCCAAAACCTGCTTAAAAAAAATCCAGATTATATATTCCTCCCCCATATTACCGAAATGGATTGCAATGACGGGCATAAATATAAAAGACTGTGCGTGTTCGTTCAGGGTGAAAATTATTATTTACGCTCGGCATTTAAAGATGAAAAAATGCCAACTATTCTTTCGCCCGTTATTAATTTTAAAGGCTCAAACGGAAATGTAAAAAAAGCATTTAAAGATCTTGGCAAAGAACTTGGAAAAACAGGGAAACAAGCCTCTGAAGCGTTTGATTATGCATGGAATGAATTCAACAACATGCTTGAGGAATTTAAACAGCTTGGCAAAACAGCTATCGGCGAAATTGAAAGCGACCGTTCTAAATTCGGGATGGTTCTTTTTGGAAGAGCGTATAACGCATTTGCTGAAGAAGCCAACCTGAATATCCCTCATAAATTTGCATCCAAAGATATTGTAATTATTCCGCATGACTTTATCTCAACGGATGAGTTTCACTCATATGATAACATGTACTGGTACAGCGGGCAGCAGATACTGCGCTCGGCAAGATACGTTAAAGAGCATGAGCAGTTATTCGGCGTTTACATAACCAACTTCTCATGCGGGCCGGATTCGTTCCTGCTCTCATATTTCAGGAATATAATGGGCGCTAAGCCTTCATTAACTCTTGAGCTCGATAGCCATTCGGCGGATGTTGGCGTGGATACCCGAATTGACGCGGCTTTTGACATTATCCGCAATTACATTGAACTGAAGAAACAAGGTCTTGTACATGAAAAATTAAATGGTTTTTTACCGCTGTCAATTTCTTCAAATAACAATAAGACAGCCATTATAGACCATGACGGTAAAGAGCATAAAATGACTTCTTCTGAAGTGGAAGTTATTATCCCCTCGATGGGCAAATACAGCACGCAAGCATTTTCAGCTGTATGCCGTTCAGCCGGAATGAATTCCAAGCCGCTTCCCCTGCCTACTATGCAAACCCTGAAATACGGACGCGGATTAACAACCTGCAAAGAATGTTTGCCGTTTATACTTACCACAGGCGCGCTGTTCGAATTTTCAGAGAATGCCAAACGTAACGGGAATAAAATTCTGTACTTTATGCCGCATGGTTACGGTCCTTGCAGGCAGGGACAGTATTACATTATGCTGAAAGATATTATCAGCGCTATGAAGCTTAAAAATGTCGGCGTACTTTCAATGGATGATGAAGCTTCATTTAATGAGCTTGGCTCTGATTTTTTCCTGAAAGGATGGATAGGCATAACAATTGCCGATGTTATCCATGATATAGAAAGCGTCATATTAACTCTGGCGCTTAACAAAGATGATTCTATTAAAGCGCTTGAAGAGGAGTGGGCAAAGATATTGAACTCACTGGAATTTGAGACGCGGCCTATGTTATTTAAACAACTGGAACATTCCGCCGCCCGGCTTGCTTCTATAAAGCTTAATACGCCGCTTGAAGACGCTAAGATTATTTCACTTATCGGAGAGATTTATGTAAGGCGCGAGGAATTTTCAAAAGGCGACCTCGTGCAGACAATGATAGACAAAGGATTTGTAGTTAAGACAGCCCCGATAGCCGAATATCTTTATTACAGCAATTATATAATAAAGAAAAAAATTGTTGACGGCGCCGACTTGAAAATGAGAGCGCAAATAGCGATAAAAGACTATTTCCAGAAGTATTATGAAATGAAAATAAAGAAGATATTCAGCCGCACCGGGTTATATGAATTTGAAATGGTTGAGATCGAAAAGACTATGAAATACGCCAATGAGCTTATTTCCGAAAAGCTTGTCGGTGAAACAATATTGACAACTGGGTTAGCGCTGCGCGATATACTGGATACTTGCTGCGGCGTTATTTCCATCGGACCATTCAATTGTATGCCAAGCAGGTTATCGGAAGCTATCCTGAACCGGGAAATGACGCTGGAAGGAAAATACAGGTCCGGACGCATAAAGAGCAACGGCTACCCTGAAGATATTTCAACGCTGCCGTTTCTTTATGTAGAAAGTGATGGGAATCCATTTCCGCAAATTACGCAGTCACGCCTGGAGATCTTCATGATGCAGGCTGAAAAAATACATGAAGCCCTGCAAAACAAGAAGAACGAAATTACAATTTGATCCGGGCCTTAATTAACAACAGCCATAAAAAAATAATCATTTCACCAGAACCATTTTCTTTGTATCAGAAAATGTGCCGGTTTTGATTCTGTATATATATATCCCGCTTGCAAGATTTGTTCCGTCAAATTCAGCCGTATAATAGCCCGCTTGTTTTGATTCATCAACCAAAGTAACAACTTCCCTCCCGAGCAGATCATAAACTTTAATTGTAACTTTCCCGTCGGAGGGTATCTGGTAGTCAATTCTGCACTTTGGATTTGACGGATTCGGATAATTCTGCGATACTACAAAATTAGCTGGCGCCCCGATGGTTACGTTATTCGCAAGATTAAAGGTCGCTAAATTGCCGTTATAATCAATTTGTTGAAGCCTGTAATTATATAAGCCAACGCTAAGCTTGATATCTTCAAAGAAATATTTTTCAAGATGATTTATTGTACCGTTGCCCGGTACAAACCCTATGCTTTTCCAGCTGGTATCTTTGGCGGAATATCTTTGCACGGTAAATCCTTTGTTATTCATTTCTGACTGAGTTACCCAATTGAGGCCAACTGAATTGCCGGCTACGCTCGAAGTAAAAGATATCAGGATTACCGGCAAAGGACTGTTATTGATGTTAATAAAATGTTTTGTGGAATCTGTTATTTCGGTATTGATTCCCCCAACATATGAAAACACCTTTGTAAAAAACCCGGAGTTAAAGTTATACCACGTTAAATTTGACTGCGACGCTGCAAATGATACTGTGTTTGTAACGCGGAACCTTCCTAATCGGGTACCGGGCGCGGAGTTTGGAATTATAGTGCCCGTGCCGGCGCCGCTGGGCGATTGAGCCGCTACCCTGAGCCTGTTGTTGACGGCGTCGAATGATACTTTGTTTGAGGGTATCTGCTGGACCGCATTCAACTGGCACGTTCCGCTTAAAATTGTAAAACTTAAAGTACCGCCGTTTTTTATCGCAGGGTTTATATTAATGAAATATTGAGAATTATTTGCATATTCAAAAGTATTTGCGCCTGTCTTTAAAAGATAAATATCAAATTCATAGTTTTTATCATCTACCTGGTTGTCATTTGTTATTGTTAGAGTATATGCTGGATTTTGTGAATATGCCTCAGTTGCAAAAAGCAACAGGACAAATATTCCTATTAAAACTATTATTTTTAATATCTGGATTTTCAAATTAAGTCTTTTTCATTTCTTTTTTTATAACGGGGCAATATCTCCGCATTCAAAAACGATAAAAGTATCATACCTGCTATCACTACTAATTTTATGATCAAGCTATTTTTTCCGTTTTAGTTTTTTAATTTTGCTTCCGTTTACTTTAATCAAACTTGGCGCGCCGGGAGGGGCCTGGACGGAAATAAAATTCGAAACGTTGTTATCTGCAATTGATAAATCAGAACCGTCGATTACCTGGTCGCCGTTAACATCTGTGGAAACGTATCCTGAAACAAAATTGGAAACGTCATTATCTATTAATGCAAGATCGGCGCCGTCAATAACTCCGTCCTGGTTCACATCTCCGCTGAATATGCAGTATCTTGTACCCTTCAGGACCATATTATTTCCATAGGCATTAGACTGAGACAGGGTAAAGTCATAAATGTTCAACACGCCCCCTCCTGCCATGCTCTGGCCTGACATACTCCATGTTTCAATACTGTTGCGGTGTTTTATAACAATATAATAACTGCCTCCCTGTGCGTTTTGGAAATCTATATTTACGAAACCGGCAGAATCAACGACTGCTTTTGCTGAATCTACCAGCGAATACCGTGGATCGTTCGATATCCTAAGGTAGACCATAACTGTATCTTTAATCATTTTGTTATTTACAGGATTGTAAAACCCTTCTATAAGCGCCCCTAAACGGAGCCTCATATTACCGCCGTTAAGCGGAATAAGCTGGGTCCCTGAAACTGTGAATCCGTCAAAACTTCCGCCCTTATATTTTACCAGATCGGCAAATTGCCCGTTGAGCCCCGTCATGTTTATATTATTGAAAGCGAATCCGTCAAATGATGCTCCATGATATTTTACTAAATCCAATAACTGGCCGTTTAACCCGGTAAGTGATATGTTGTTTAAGGCAAATCCATCATAACCGGCTCCTTTGTACTTTGAAAAATCCACTGATTGTCCATTTAAACCTGTTTGTAAGAGACTGAATATTGCAAACCCGTCATAACTGCCGCCTTTAAATTTTATTAGATCGGTAGATTGACCGTTTAGCCCGGTTTGGTTTATGGCGCTTAATGTGAAGCCGTCGAAACTACCGCCAAGAAATTTGTTTGCGTCAGCGCTTTGCCCGTTTAATCCCGTCAAAGATATATTTGAGATGGCAAAGCCATCATAACTTTCGCCAGTATATTTAATTGTATCAGGATGCAATCCGTTTAGCCCGTTTAATGAATAAAAAGAAAGTGAAAACCCATCGTAACTTCCGCCGTTATATTTTGCGGAATTCTGTGACATTGCAATTTTTGAAAAATTTAAAAAAAAGCAGGCAACAACTAATACTTTTATTAAAGATCCCCTGGTGAAAAGCGGTATTCGTCTGGCTAACATCTCATAAATGACTAAAGACTCTTTAAAACAAAGAACACGATCATTAATATTATGAACGCGGCAACGCCCAGGAATACAAGTCCGAAAATAATAGAGTAAACCAGCCTCCCTTTAAAACGATGCGCTGCATTTTCAAATAAGCCTTTGGTTGAAGCATTGCCGCTGATCTCTGAATCGCTTACCGCTTCTTTAATTGATCTGTTCAGATCGTCAAGCATGATTATTATTGAGTTTAATTATATTTAACTAAAATTTCTGATTTCCATTATGTAAATTTTGTAATGTCCCCGAAGGCGCAGTATGTACGCAGCGAAAACCCAGGGAAGTGTAATTGGCAGTTCGGAAAAAATCAAAACTACCTGCATTCGATCTGTCCGAAACACGTTCAACAGTATAAGCGCCTGTAGTAGCCCACCAGCCGCCTCTCATCCCGGCTCCTGTATTGCTTGTAATTACTCCTGAAATGTTGCCCGGCCAGTTAGGAACATTCCCAAATCCAAGCGGACTCAATATGCCGTCCCCATGTTGTCCCGTATAGCTTCTTCCCTGCGCAACCCCTACAGATACTATTCTTTCCGCCACATTGCCGCTCATTTCCATTATCCCATAGTAAGTGGCTCCTGAAGTTTGCCTTGTCGACGTCTGGGTTGCTAAAATACCGCACCTCAGAGGGCCCTCATCAAAATCACCGCCGTTTAATGACGGAACATTTGCGTTACAATTAGCTCCGGGAGTTGTGATAAATTCTGTTCCGTTCTCTGTTCCGCTTATATCAGTTGCTGGAACTATTGTTGTATTACCCCACGCGAATTCATCTGCAACGGGTGTAAGCGGCCCTCGGCATGCTTTTTCAAATTCCAGGTCCGTCATTGGCCGAAGACCGGCCCAATCAGCATAGGCGCATCCGTCGGTCCAAATCAACGCATTGCACGCCCTGTCCGGCCTGTTGCAACTGAATATAACAGGGTTTACAGTTCCATTACCTGAAGAAGGACAAGTGATAGTTGATCTGATCAGGCTGAAATTTGAGTTTGTCATAACATATGTATTTGCAATCACATCTGTACTAACATCTGTAAATACTCTGTTTTTCTGCTGCGTTCTGGTAAGCGTATTTAAAAACTCAGTATATTGACCCTGGCTGATTTCATATTTCATACAGTAAAAATCTAAGTATCCTTTTGGGAAAGATACGGGCAAAGATTGTGTTGTTATGTTATTAAAATCATCGGGAAATATCATCCCCGCCGCATTGCGGTTTCCCAGATTTGTGGGAGAAGCGCCTCCAAGCGTTAACCCAGCTTCGCTTGATATTAAAAGAGGCGCAGTTGTTGTTCCCGCTGAAAACTGCGCCGCTACATTGTTGATCGTTCCATCTCCGGCGTAGAACGAACCCTGCGGGACATAGACCATTTCGATTGCAAACACTTTTACCTGGACCTGGTCCGCGTCGTTTAATCCATTTACGCCATAATCCCAATGAAGCTGGACGTTTTGCAGATTCACATTACCGTTACCGTTTGAAGTTCTGTAGATGAAAACCCCGACCGCGTCGCTGCTTGGGAAACATGTAAAACCGGCCGGAACGATATGATTATTTGCGAAGACGCTCAGCGCGGCATGTTTCCATGTTGTATCGTAACTGGCTTTGTATTTGACAAATATCCATGCGGCATCCCAATTAATATTATCTCTCCATGAGTTCTCCCATGAAAGATTGAACTGTACCATGGTATAATTACTCTGGGTCACTTGCCCGGTGAGCGTAGCTGATGTAACCTGTATATTATTGCTTATTGCCGCTTTAACTTCAAAGAAAAGTCCTATTAAAATCAATATAGATATCTTGAAAAGCATTGCCGGATATTTTTGTTTGCGAAACATTCAGTTTTTCCTTTTGTGTTTGGATTTCATTCTTAATTTGTTAGATTCAGTATTTTGCTGATAAGCTGACTTCAATAAAATAAATTTTTGGAATATTTAAAAAAGATGCATAGATTTAAAATTAATTGTGGTTATGTTCTTCAATGCCTTTTTGAGAATATCAAAAATCATTTTTCTCTACTAAAATAGTTATTAACTTAAAGCCATTGCAAAGAAGGTTTTTTTTGAATTTGAAGACATGTTTTCCGGGGAAAATCCTGCAAGACATGATTTCAGACGTTTTTTGATGATTTTGGGAGAAAGAAATAACTGAAAATTACAAAACTGAGATTGGGAAATTTTTTCCCGATTGTTTTAAGTTTTAATCCGTCTTACTGATGTAGATTTCAGGAAGCTGCATGTTATAGGTATATATAAACACAATTCAACTGAAAATTTTTACAATTTGTTTGAAATAAAATATGAAAATCAATATTTAAGATAAATAAATTTGGAAAAAAGCGAACTCATAGAAATATTATCGAATTTAAGCCCAAAAGAGTTCAGGGGACTGGGCGACTTTGTATGCTCCCCATATTTTAATAAAAACGAAGGGGTAATCAAGCTTTACAATTATTTCAAGAAATATTATCCGGATTTTCCCGAAAAATGTTTAAAAAAAGATAATATTTTTAAAGAACTTTTTCCAAAAATGAAATACAATGACTCTCATTTGAGGTCATTGATATTTAAGTTAAACTCTCTTGCAGAAACACTACTGGCTATAAATGAATATAGAAAGGATCCATATTCTGAACAGTTTCAACTTGTAAATTCTTTATTGGATAAAAGTCTGGATAGACGCGCCGGCAAGATCATGGCGCAGCGGGAGAAAAAACTAAAAGAAATCAAAAATCAAAACGCAGATTATTTTTACGCTCTCTACAAACTTGAGAACATGAAAGATATTATTTATTCAAGAATGTACCGGCCTCTCACCATAAAGGACAAACCGGATGAAAAGCTGAAAGCAGAGTCTGATAATTTTATTAAGTACTTTTTAATAACAATACTTGCACGATACCGTTATTTACTTAATAAAGGCTCTACGGTAAAAACTATTCTGGACCTTGATTTTCTGAATGAAATTTTGTCTTTTCTCGGCTCAGAAGGGAAAAAATTCCTGAATGTCCGGTTGGTTTGGATTCTATATAAACAAATTATGCTTTTGCTTCACCCCAATAGTGAAAAGATATTTATTGAACTCAAGCCGATATTAACTGATGACAGTATCCCGATGGATAAAGAAGAAAGAAAAAACGGTTTGGCCATAATAATTAATTATTGCATCAATAAATATTATTCCGGTTTTGAAAAACACAGGATATACCTGAATGAGTTATATAAATATTTAATTGAACGGAATTTATATAACAGGATAAAGGGCGGGTATTTTGAAACAGCTATGTTTAATAATATCATTACCATAGCCCTTTTTACAGAAGATAAAGAATGGGCGATCAATTTCCTTGAAAAGTATCATTCTAAACTGGCGCCGGATTCAAGAGCCAACAGCTACAATATGAATTACGCAAAGATTTACTTTAAAAGAAAAGAATTCAAAACTTCGCTGGAGTACATTAGCAAAGTTGATTATGAAGATATTTACTATAAGATCCATGTGCGCACACTTGCCATTGCCCTCCATTATGAAATGAACAATTTTGAAACCGCTATAAATATTATAGAATCATTCAGGAAATTCGTAGGGAATGATAAGCTGCTGACAGATCAACATAGGGTAATATGTTCAAACTTCATTAAATTCGTGACCATACTGCTTAAAGTCAAATCAAACAACTCGGAGGAGAACCTTGAACAATTAAAAATAAATATTTCAGCAAGTAGCGATCTGCCATACAGATTGTGGCTGGTCGAAAAAACAGACGAATTGATATCGAAGTTTAAAAAGAAATAATTAATTAACGGATAGAGTCTGACTGAGGTTGCAAGGGTAAAAAGTGCGAAATTGAGTCGGGATGGTCCCGCAAGGCGGGACGGCCTCCTGCTCGAAAAAGCAAGCGTAAAAAGTGCGAAATTGAGTCGGGATGGCAGGATTCGAACCTGCGGCCTCCTGCTCCCAAAGCATCTAATCAGCCCTTTTTCTATGTAAATTTATCATTTTTCCATAGAAAACAGCAGAAATAAACTGCGTTTAGACATGCTTACTCACTAAAATGCTCACTAAAACCAGTCTTACAGCATTCAAGTTAATAGAACGTTTTTAAATTTTCTACCTGCATTTAGAAATGAAAAACGTGGCTGGTAGATTTTCTTTTCATTTCAAATATAATATATGATTTGAGGTAATGCAAATTATAGATAAGTAAAATCCGAAGTGACGTTAGCCATTATTGAAGTTCTTCAAATATTCTCAAGCGTTTTCATTCCCATTTCCTTTCTGCGTTTATCCTACATTTGAAGAGTCTTCAATTTCTTCTAGTACCCATTTGAATCCTGTCCGAAAGATGTGTTTGTTGAAATGATTACGAATGTAACCAACGAAAGGAACAAAGCAAAGTTGATATTTAATTTATTTTTTCTCAGAACTTCATTGTCACAATTCCTTTCAACAAAAACTCATCATAATCATTAGTGTTTAGATACCACTCGTGGTACATATTCTTTTCAGCTCGAATTTCAATATTGAAATACTGCATATATCCCGCACTAATTCCGAAATATTCTGCGTTCTTTTTGTTTAAGTCTCTCTCATATGCCGTACTGAAACCGGCCATTAGAGTTAATAAATCTTCGAAGACGTAGTTTCCGCTAAAGTCAGCGCTTATCATTCTGCTTTGAACTCCCTGAATTTTTGAAAAAAGGAGTCCTACTGACGCAGAAATACTGAACTGGAACGGAAAACCAAAAGACTGGGATAATTGCAAACTATGAGATGAAGAGTTCAAAAGCGAATCTGTATCATTGGATAAGTTCATTACATAATTCAATGATGAATTTAGGCTAATATTCCATTTGCGGTAATTATGACCGGTTGAAAAAACCAGCATATGAAATTTGTTATCTATTTTCTCCAATATATCAGAAGTATTGTTCTTTTGGAAAGTTGGAGTATATGTAACATTAAAATAGGGCAAATTCTTAGGCGTTATCATCGCTGAGAATAAAAACAACATATAAGATGTTGTGAATCTTTTCCAATCGATCAGATTATCTTTTGACCATGTGAATGACGCATTGAGCGATACCCTGTTGTTTGCTAGTTTTTGAGATATCTTGCTTACAACTTCAAATTTATCCGTTGCAAGAGTTGGAACTCCGACTGAAAAATAACCCGGTCCTATCATCTTCACTCCCGTTGTTATATTGGTCTTTGATTTATCGTTATTATATGTTCCCTTTAGCGTATAAGCAAAGTCAACAGAGCTGCTAATTTTAGGATGTATCATGTTCTTTACCCAGGAAGGGATTGAGGGGTTATTCAGGTCAGCATCTCGTGTATCTCTCGTAAGCATAGCTCCTGAGATTTCCCCTTCCAGCGATAGTTTCTTTCTGAATAGGTCTAGCTTGCCTTCTATTCCAAAGAGATAATTGGCCTTTGGAGTTAATATATTATTGGTTGAGTCAACCTTAATTGAATTTTCATTATCCTTAGCATAGAGTCCGGTAAAATATAAGTGAGATCCATCCCTCTGGCCGATGCCTATTCTGCCAGTATAGATATCCCTTCTGTATGTCAAGTTATCAACCGGTCTTTGGTTTTTGAATCCTCCCAGTGCTATGTAAAACCAACCAGGATTGAATTCAAGATTCACCCCAGTGAGTGGAACGCCCCGCAATGTAAGCGCGGTATAATCAGGATAAGTTGTCCCAAATCCCATTTGCCTGAAATATGAAATAAATTTCAAAGCCGGACTCAGTTTGTTCATCACTTTGATTTGTGCATCGCTTTCCAGTTCATCTTTAGCTTTATCGGTCAGCTGAGTTAAATCTTTCTTTCCTTCTTCCAGGATTTTGTCTTTTTCCTTCTCAACTTTTTCCATTATAAAATCCTTAACAGAAGAAACATCCAGATTCAAACCCGCTGTATTGATGCTTTGCCTGTTTTCGGCATTTTCGCTGGAGATTAGTATCGAGCTGCCGAATGGAAAACCGAACAGGCTAATGGAGGGGGTAAGTTCTGCATATCCGTATTGCGGCTGTTTATCCGA
>CAZMRG010000046.1:0-16521 GCA_964568655.1 uncultured Ignavibacteriales bacterium
TGATAATGCTGGAAGCATACTATACTTCCTCCTTTGGTTAAAACCCGCCTCTGCCAGGGGCGGGTTTGGTTTTTATATGAGTTTTCAAAACCTTGAGAATTATCATGTTCAAACATGATAATTCTCATTGTATAAAGAGTGTGTATGGAGTTATCTTTGTAGTGTTGTAAGGCATGCTGATTGGTGTTTGACGTCTTACACAAGGATATACCCCTTCTCGTTAGGTAATATAGAGGCCCCGCCGTCCTGGTGGGGCTCTTTTATTTATTCATTTCCATAATAACTTGGCTTCTATATTTGATTAAGTTTTGTCCCGAGCCGGAGCTTGGGACGGAGAATAAAAATAACCGGGCATTGGGACTCAATGTATTTACTTTATTCCCGTGAAGGCGGGAATCCAAGACTTGAGTATCGGAGGAAATTAACCACCGGAGCTCAAAGGCTGCTGTGCAGTAAAAAGAATTTAAAAAAATAAATTTAATTTGTTACCGGAAGGCTGATAGAAAAGGCTGTGCCTTTTCCGACTTGCGATCTTACAGTTAACTCACCGCTGTGTTCCTTAATTATTCTCATTGCAATCGATAATCCAAGGCCGGTTCCTTTGCCATACTCTTTTGAAGAAAAAAACGGAAGAAAGATCTTAGCCAGATTCTCTTTAGGTATGCCGGGGCCGTTATCGGAAATTTCAATTTTAACGGCGCCATTATCTTTTGAGGTTTTTATCTTTACTTCTCCCTCAGAAACTATTGCCTGAACTGCATTTGTCACAATATTTAATATTACTTCTTCTATCTCATTGCGGTCAAACCCAAAAGGCTTAAGCTTGCTATCAAGGCTCTTTTTGATTGTGACTTTCTTGCCTGCTGCCAGGAATTTTGAGCTGGCAATAATTCCTTCGATAATTTCATTCAGATCGTTTGGTTCTTTATTTACCTGAATTGGCCGGGAAAAATTCAGCAGGTGCCTGATTGATTTGGTGATCCGCGAGGTTTCATCAATGATAGTTTTAAGTTCCTCATATTCTTTATCGCCTTCCGTGCGGTCAAGCAATAAATAATCAGCATTACCTGAAATTATGTTCAGCGGGTTGGAAAGGCTGTGAGCGATACTTGAAACAACTTCGCCTATTAGCGCAAGATTTTCTTTTTCACGAAGCTCACGTTCCAGCTTCTTTATTTCCGTCATGTCCCTTATTATCCCCACCGAGCCTATCATTTCTTTCTGTTCGTTAAAAACCGGGAAGCGCGATAAACTGACTTTCAGAATTCTCCCGTCTTTTGTAAGTCTCTCGGTTTCGTAGCCTGCAAGCGAACCTTCGTTAAGAATTTCATTGATCAAAAATTCACGTTCGCCTTTTTGTATTAATGAGTCAGGTATCAGTATCGTAAAATCTTTTCCCACAACTTCCATCTTCTCATAGCCAAAAATATTTTCCGCGCCTTTGTTCCATAGAAAGATCTTGTGCTCATTATCGATGCCAATAATAGCGTCTACAGAATTAAGGATAATATCCGAAAAGAACTTTTCATGAGCGTTCTTGCCTTCTTTCATCAGCTGGATCATCTGGCTCAGTGAGTCCTCAAGGATACGGCAAATATCCAACGAAGCCTCCTCCCCAAGGCCATACTCAGCCTTAAGCTTCCCGCTCAGAAGTTCTTTCTGGCGCTCCAGTTCGGCTATAACCATATGTTCCATCCAAAAATCTCCTGTTTAAGTTGATTCTATCAGGCATTCTTGTCAACATCTGCGTTCAACATATTGAGTAATTGCAGTTTCCGGAGGACCGGATTTATAAGGTATCCGGTTACAATTTGTGCCGTTGTTTCATCAAAAATATATCAAAACCTACATAATTTGGCGATAAAAATAGATTAAAAAAAGCCAATGATACTTTCATATCACCGGCTTCAAGGTCTAATTGAACCAAATTCTAAACGTTATTTTATTTCAAACGTGTTTTAAAACCGCGGCAATTCTTTCATACTTGCTAAGTTTGCCGTTTTCCACAAAAATAACGTCGCCGCCTTTATTAATTACAATTTCAATCAGGTCATTAACCGCATCATCAAGGAAAGCTGAATCTTTAGAAGGGGCGCTTCCGTCAATAAATATCTTTTTCCTGTCTTGTGAAACATAAGCTTCATAAATAAAGTCCTTTTCGACAAGCAAATTCATAACCTTGCCCTCGGAGGCCGCTTTCCAGACATTAGCTATTCCCAAAACAACTCTTCCGCTTCCTATCATATCCTGGAAGCCCCTGATAATTATATCGCCTTCCCTGTCTGCAAATTTCTTCAACTCGTTCCTGAGAATTCCTTTGATATCATCAACGCTGCATCTTTCAAAATTTCCTTCTACAAGCCCGACAATATTTCTCGAGTAATTTGTTACGTGCCTGTAATAAGCAAGGAACTCCGGAAGCCCGCCAACAAACAGCGGCGTATCTTTTTTCAGGTACAGGAACAGGAGGTAATCAACGTTCTGAAGAAGAGTCCTGACCCTTCTTTCTTCAATATTGATCTTTTCTATTTCACTTCTGAGCGCGTAGCTGACAGGTCCCGCCGTATGCGATTTTTCATAAACTTCGTCATCATCGTAAGCCTTGGGGTAATTCTCGTCGACTACTTCAGAGATCAGATCGCCGTATCCCTTAAAGAGCCTTGTAACCCTGTTGTTTATAAGAAGGAAATAATAGTTAAAAAGGCTTTTTGTAGAATACAACAGGTCCCTTGTTTCAAATTCATCTCCTACAAAGACTTTCTCTTTTACCGGGAACGGAAACCTAACAACCTTGGAAATGTCCTTCGAAAGAAAAATTCCGAGGCCCTCCGTTTCAGTAACATAATCAATTGCGGCTGATACTCTCCTGAGCTTATTGAGAAGATACACTCCCTTCTCTTCGCCGTATTTTCCAACTAAAATATCCATCGCGCGCTTAATAGCGCCGTCAATTTCAGCCGTGTCCTGTTCACCTTTTGGTGAAACTTTTGTTGTAGGAACTATTATTGATATGCAGGGTTCGTTTTTGGTTAATCTAAGTTCGGATAATTCTTCTTTTGTCATAGCGCTTGAATAATAACATTCAAAAAAAAATTCTCATAGATACATTAATATGTTCTAGATGAAATTGCTTAATCATACATATTTGATACAAGCATCCATACGAGCCATCGGTTCAATGGACTATACAAACTTAACATATTGGGTAAGAGCAATACAATGATATAAGTCATGAAAGAACATGATATTTGTCTAAGTTTTGAGTGGATGATGCAATAACAAGAAGCGTGCCAAATATATAGAGGGCAACAAAATACTTGTAATTTCCAGAAGTTTTTTTTACTAAAAACCCTGAGAGCAAGTAAAGCAGGCAATATCATCGATAAAAGCAGGAAACCAATTGAAAAGAAAGTACCGGCCAGGCCAAAAAAAAAGCCCGGGAGTTTTAAGTTCCCGGGCTTGCTGTAATGTAGTATCCCTCAGACCGCAATTAAAGCGGCCAAATACATATGCGCTTATTTTACTAATATCATCTTCTTTGTTTCTATGAAGCTTCCGGCGCTAAGCGTATAGAAATAAACGCCGCTTGACCAATCAGCCGCTTCAATTTCAGCATTGTAATTTCCGGCTTTCATAAATCCGTCGTAATAAGTTCCTACTAACTGCCCAATTGCGTTGTACACTTTCAGGCTTACAATTCCGTCTTTCGGAATTGAGAAGTGAACGTTTGTTGTCGGGTTGAACGGATTTGGATAATTCTGTTCCAGTTCATACTTTGACGGAACACCTGTATTTTGATTTTCAATTCCGGTTATATCAACATATCCTTTGGCGCCCTGCTGAACTTCATCAGTGTTGAGATTGCCGTTATCCTTGTATATAACAACGTTGTATTTACAATTGCCTGAAAGCCATCCGGCTGTCAAAGTTGTTGTAAATGTCAGTGGATAGGTTTGACCCGAATTCCATGTTCCGGTATTTACATTATCTCCGGTTGCCCCGTTTACGATAGATCTTACAACATTATCATGCACCCATGTGCTGCTTCCTGTGCAATAAGAGTTTCCTGTCTGTGCATATACTAAACTGTTTTCAGTAATAACATAAATTACTTTATATTGACCTGAAAGAGTTTGCAAAGCAGTGGCGTTTAGATTTACGGTCAATGCCCTGGTACCCGTGTTATAATTAACGCTGGTTGTTGTCAAATTAACAGTTGCTTCCGGGCTCTGGGAATACCTGTATTCTCCGTCTGTGAAGAATGAACCCCAACCGCTGTTGGCCGCTCCGTATCTCCTGTCGATAAGTCCTGACGGATATCCCGGCCAGCCAAATAATGAAATGATATTGCTGCCATTAAAAACAATCCATGGATCCGGGCTTGAACCATGATAAGCAAGCTCTACTGTTTGAGGATATGCTGTCTGCAAATTATGGGCTTCATTATCGCCGCACGGACACCATTGGCACCAAGTTCCGGTCATATATTCAAGCACCGGGGCTCTTGGAGTAGTTGTACAAACAACCGTGGATGATATAGTATCATTCAAAGTATTCTGGTCGCCTGCCAAAGTTGTAAATGTTTTTATAGTATATGTATTGGCTGCAAATGTAAAATTCGGGAAGGTGAGACTGGTTACCTGCCCTGCCGCAAGATTAGTTACAGGCACTGTATTTGAATATCCTCCCGGAGTTATTGTCATTGTTACATTAAATGACTGAGTGGCCGAGCCGTAATTTCTGACCGAGGCATGCGGCGCAATTGAACCGGGGAGTATTCCCCACTTGGGGGCGGAGACTGCATTAGCGCCTACGTCATTTGTATTGGAGGCGCCTATCTTAATATTATCAAGATACAGGTTATTGCCAAACGCTGAAACACCTTCAAATTTTATTTTATTTGTTCCTACCGGAAGCGAATATCTCTTTGTAGCCCACTGTGTTGATGTAGGCACAAACAAATGCTGCGTTGCGGGAGCTGTTGTAAGCGCGCCTGAAGGTCCTCCTGGTATAGATATGAGTAATGTCCATGTAGAACCGTTATTACTTGAAGTATAAATATCCATCCTGTCATTTTCTGTTGAAGCGCAGGTATATGCATGGTCAAATACTACCGAATCGCCTGCAGCTGTCGTTGGAAGAGTTGAAGTGATCAAATCAAATAAACCGCCTGCAGCGTAATCGTAAAAATCACAAACTGCGCTTGCTGTTCCTTGTCCGTATCCGCTGCAATAAGAAGTTCTTATCCAGTTATACGATGATGTATTTGTAACCGTCCATCCGGCAGGAGGAAACATGACGTTATCCATGTCCTGCATATTGAAAGGCGTCCCGGCAAAAGAAATGCCGTTAAAAATCATAGCGCACATGGCTATTAACAAAAACAGCCTTTGCGTAAAACTAAAATTTGTAAAGCTTTTTTTCATGGTATGTTTCCCCTATGTTTTGTTTGAACGGTAAAATAATACTAAATTAATTTAATTAGTATATTAAAATAAGTATAATATATACCGATTTTCCACAGTCAAGGCCGGGATCAGGGATTTATAAATAACAGATTCTGTATCTATAAGATTTTCAGGGTGATTTATAAACCGAAAACCTGTTTTGGGGCAAGAAATTGAGGAAATTTATCTATGAGCTTTTTCCTGATTTCATAACAAAACTGACAGGCATCTATATAACCCTTTTTATGAGTTGTTTGATAATGCACGCTTAGCATTGCCGGTCCGCCATTAATTAAGTATCGTGCTATTGGGTGTGATAGAGCGTCATAATTTTTAATGATTTCGGAGAGCGGATGCTGCCGCCAATTACCAATTGAAATGCCCTGGCAGATTTGGACGTTGCCGTAAGAATCTATATGAACTCTCTCAGGATTTTCAAGCTCTTCATGCTCACAGGAATCAAATTCGTTCCAGGCGATTGCGGGTAAATTAACTGCAAGTTTATCTGCCGCCCTGCCGCGGAACATAACGTCTCCGCCAATAACCGGCTCACCTTTTTTGCGCGTGGGGTTTTCGCATTTGATTTGTGGTTTATCAATTGAAATTGAATTTACAGGTATTCCAAGATTCTTCGCAGCCCTGATCGCTATAGAAGCCGGAGAATTAACGTTTTCCCCTGAATGAAAAGCGTCATTGCTTATGCTAAGGTCGGCAACATTCAATTCCCGAAGCGGCATCAGCCACTTTTTGGCATCTTCCACGGTGGTTGCGAAGTATGCGTTGGTAACGATTCCGGTTTTAAATCCGCGGGAAGCTGCAGCTTTCAAAGATTCAATCAGTAAAGGATAATACAGAAACGGTTCGCCGCCTTCAAAATATATCCATTCAACGGTACCGATCTTTTCGGCTTCATCAAGCGCTTTACAAACTTGTTCTAAAGTAAATGTTCCGTTAGCCGAGGGTGAGCTGTAGACAAAACAGTGATCGCACTCAAAGATGCATTTATATGTAAGTAAAAAGTGAATTCCGGTCAGCATGGAATTAGTAATTTATTTACACAAATATCGTATTCAAATTCTGTTTTGAAAATGCAAAAAAACTAAGCAGTCATTATTCGAAAATTAATATCCTCTTTTTATCACTGAATCTGGTTTTTTACGGTCGTATCTTTGTTTATAATTTTTGATATAAATGCTGAGAATCATTTATAAAAATAATAAGACAGAACGGATTCAAAATTAATGGCAGAGAATTCTGAAGTACAGGGTAATTTTATACATGAGATAATAGATTCAGACCTTGCGGAAAACAAAAATAACGGCAGGGTACACACACGTTTTCCGCCTGAACCCAACGGGTATCTTCATATCGGGCATGCAAAATCCATTTGCCTGAATTTTGGACTGGCGCTAGATTACAACGGACTTTGCAATTTGCGCTACGATGATACAAATCCGGAAAAGGAAGATATTGAATATGTTGAATCAATCGAAAATGATATCAGGTGGCTTGGTTTTGATTGGGGCGACAGGAAGTTCTATGCGTCAGATTATTTTGATAAGATGTATGAGTTTGCAGTTCAGCTGATCAAAGAAGGCAAAGCTTATGTTGATTCATCCACTGCTGCAGAAATAAAAGAGCGCAGGGGCATGCCAACAGAGCCGGGAACAGAATCACCGTTCAGGAACCGCGGAGTTGAAGAAAATCTGAATTTATTTGAACAGATGAAAAACGGGAAATTCGAAGACGGCGCTCATGTTCTTAGGGCTAAGATTGATATGTCTTCGCCGAACATGCATATGCGCGACCCCGTTATGTACAGGCTGAAAAAAGCAGAACATCACAACACGGGGTTTAATTGGTGCATATACCCGATGTATGATTACGCCCATCCAATATCGGATTGGATAGAAGGTATCACTCATTCTATTTGTACTCTGGAATTTGAAATACACCGTCCTTTATACGATTGGTTTTTAACAGAGCTTCATTTAGAAAACCGCCCGCAGCAGATCGAGTTTGCAAGACTTAGTCTTAATTATACGGTAATGAGCAAACGCAAACTATTAACGCTTGTTAAAGAAGGATTTGTTGCCGGCTGGGATGATCCCAGAATGCCGACACTTTCCGGCCTGCGCCGGAGGGGATATACACCTGAGGCAATCCGCAACTTCGCCGAAAGAGTCGGGGTTGCAAGGCGTGATGCTGTTACCGATTACGCACTGCTGGAACACAGTATCCGTGAGGATTTGAACAAACGTTCGCCCAGAGTTATGGCTGTTCTTAAGCCGTTAAAAGTTGTTATTACTAATTTTCCTGAAGGTGAGGTTGAATATTTAGAAGCTGAGAATAATCCGGAGGACCTCTCTGCCGGGAAGAGAATGTTACCGTTTACAAATACTGTTTATATAGAGCATGAGGATTTCCGCGAAGCGCCGCCGAAGAAATTCCACAGGCTTTACCCCGGTAATGAAGTGCGTCTGAAAAATTCTTATATAATAAAGTGTAATGAGGTTATAAAGGATAGTGACGGAGAGATCACCGAGCTGCATTGCACTTATGATCCTGAAACGAAAAGCGGTTCAGCCTCTTCGAGAAGCGTTAAGGGGACTATTCACTGGGTATCTGCCGCACATGCATTAAAAGCTGAAGTCAGGTTATACGACAGGCTGTTTACAGCTGAGGACCCGGAAAAGGATGATGAGAAAGATTTTAAGGAATTTCTGAACCCGGCATCACTTGAAATTTTGGATGACTGTCTTATAGAACCCGGACTTTCTGAAGCGAAAGCAGGAGATAAATTCCAGTTTGTACGGCAGGGATATTTTTGTGTCGACCAGCTATCTACTGTTGACAAGCTGGTTTTCAACCGCACAGTAGCGCTGCGGGATTCATGGGCCAGGATTGAAAAGAAGGGGTAAAGACACTAAACCGCGTTTCTCTATGATTTGCATCCTTAACAGGCAGCGCAATGTAAATGTTATGTCAAAAATAAGAGATTGCATAAATATCGGGTTTTAGCTAAATTTGTAATCTTTCAAAATTGGAGCCGTAGTTCAGCTGGTTAGAACGCTTGACTGTCACTCAAGAGGTCGCGAGTTCGAATCTCGTCGGTTCCGCAAAAAGAAACCGCCATTTCAGGCGGTTTCTTTGTTTATAGATAAATAGTGAGAATCTCGCCGCGTCCCGCCAAAGGCAGGTCGGTTCTGCTAAAAACCGACTAAATGGCGGCTTTCTTTATTATCAATCTTATATCTGATGCGTAATTGAAGACGCGCAGATTATCTCGCCTTCACGGTTCTTAACCGGTGAAATAATAGCTGAAACATTAATGAGCCTGCCGTCTTTCCTTACACGCATTGTTTCATAATGATTGATTCGTTCCCCGTTGCGAATTCTGTCCAGCAATTTAGGAACTTCATTTTCCAATATCGGCGGAACAATGATTGAATAAGGCGCAAACTGCATTTCCGTCGATGAATATCCGTAGAGCTGCTCGGCGCCTTTGTTCCAGGACCTAACATACCCGTCAAGCGTAGTGCTCACCACGGCATCGTCCGTAAATTCAACAATAGACGCAAGGAACGCATTGCTTTCTTCTGACTTTTTGCGGAGCGTAATATCATGCATAAAAACCTCGACGCTTGGTTCGCCTAAATACCTTATGGGCTTAGCGGTCACTTCAACATCCGCAATGCTTCCGTCAAATTTAAGGATCTTCTCTTCTATAATTGGAACCGCCATCCCCTCGCGCAGAAGATTTACCCGGTGCGCGGCCAGCTTGTGATAATCCGGGTGGATGAACTCAAATATCGACCTTCCGATAATTTCTTCTTCATCTATGGCGCCGAAGAATTTTATGCCAGCCGGATTTATAAATAAAATCTTATTATCGCATTGTATAAAGATAGTAACCGGCGAATAATCGACAAGGTCGCGGTATCTTTTTTCGCTTGCAGCCAGGCGCTCTTCAGCCCTTTTCCGGAGAGATATATCCCTGACAAAGAGTATATATTTCAGCCGGTTATCAAGCAGGAACGGCTTCGCGCTTACCTCTACTGGGAAATCCGTTTTATCTTTTTTCAAGTGCCTTGTTTCAAATACAAGTCCCTGCACGTCAATAGATATATTCATCGCGCGTTCAATTTCTTCGCCTGAGAAAGGAGAACGGATACTTTGAAGACTCATTCTTAGCAGTTCTTCCTTGATATAGCCATAGACTTCCACAGCTTTTACATTGCAGTCAATAATATTGTACTGATGATCGAGAAGGAATAAAGGTTCGTTGTAGACATCAAATATATATTTCCAATCGGTGTTTGTGAATGCCAGAGATTCTTTCAATTTGGACCCCCCTTTGTAACTTTCCGCAATGAAAAGTTATTTATTAATTCTGAGTAAATGCCAATTAAATTTAATTCAGAAATAATTCTGCGATCGTTCAGCATAGCTCTTTATTAATAAGCCGGGTAACAATTCGTAATCTGTTATCCGCTCGCCGGGAGTCCCTACAAATCCCGGTTATGCAAAAATAAAACTAATATTATTATAATCAAACAATATCCCCGTAAAAAAAGTTCATTCCGACAAATGAACTTACGGAAACAATTGATTAATAATAACTATCAGCATTACCATAACAGGAATTAAAAAAGCCCCGTTAAAAACGGGGCTTTTTAGAATCATCAAAAATAAATATCTGGTTATTTTACCAACATCATTTTCTTCGTGTTGGTAAATTCAGAAGTCTGCAAAGAATAGAAATATATACCGGATGGTAAATTAGATGCATCAAATTCTACTTTATATGTTCCTGCCGGCCTTACATCATTTGAAAGTACGGCTACTTCGCGTCCGATAACGTCATAGATCTTAATTGATACAAATGTACTCTTTGGAAGAGCAAAATTGAAATTGGTTGACGGGTTGAACGGATTCGGATAGTTCTGCGATAATGAGAACGCTGCCGGTACTTCGCCTGAAATCGGAATGATGCCCGTTGGATTACCGTCAATTTTGGTGATTGCTCCATTATTGCTTACTGCCCAACCTTTTACGCATAAGCCAGATAGCGCTAGATCTAAATGTGTATAAGTACCCGTTGGCGCTGTATACGCCGAAGTAAATGTTACGCCATTGTTATTTGAATAGTAAATGCCTGCTCCCCTTGTATAAAAGTAAGAGGAATCAACATTGCCGGCTATTCCGCTGATTGTTCCGGTTCCTGGGGCTGTCGCCGTGTTGTATGAAGCGCCCCCGTCAGTTGATTCATCAAGAACAGCGCCGGTGCTGAAACCCGTATTTACCAGGTTGAAACGAACGCCTGTTACTCCGCTCGCAGAATTACCCGGAGTAAGAACGCCTGTCCACGTGACGCCTGCATTTGATGTATGATAAACTTTTCCGGTACTTGTACCATACCAGATATTGGGCAATGAAACCTGCGCGCTGTTGTTAAAGCCCGTTTCGCCTGCAACCTGCGGCGGCGCTGTTGCCAGCTGTGTCCAGTTAAGTCCGCCATCCACCGTTGATAATATAACCCATGTTCCTCCAACGGGATCTCCGATAGCGTAACCGCTGAGAAGCGACTGCATTTTAATAACGTCGATAAATCCTCCTGCCTGTGTAAAACAAACGGTCCACGTTGTGCCGCCATTTGTTGTTTTATATATAAACGTAGCGGCAGGTGAAGTTGTACACCATGCATTTGAAGAATCAAAAGCTTCGATATTATAAATATCACCGCTTATAACTCCGACATTCGGATTAGCATTTGTCCATGTTATGCCGCCATTGACGGTTCTTCTTACCACTGCCCCGGTTCCTGCAGCCCACCCAACATTATTATCTACCGCTTTTACAGAGTATAAATTAGTGGTAACACCGGATGTTTGAGGCGAATAAGTGTAAGTACATTGTGAAAAAACATCTACCGATAAAAATGCTGTCAATAAAAACAGCGAGATGATTGATAAAACAGAAATTTTAGTAATTTTCATTTGAATCCCCTTCCTTTATTTTTTTTAAAAAATAATTTTTATTTTTAAAATACTTTCACTAATTAAATTCAATTTTTCCCGGACCAACATTTTGATTTAAATAAATGCGAATCATCTGGATTCCAATTATAAAACCGGTTCCCTAAAAAAATCATCGTCAAAACCAGAAGAAGAAATGTCATAGTCTGCCATTTTCAATATTGAATTATTTTAATTAATGATAAGACAAATTTTCATTTTTCCTTTTGAACGCTATTAATATATATTTCCCCTCTACACACTTAACTCAATCAAGGCTCCACAAGTTCTGTGACTATAACAATTTATTAGCTGAATTAAAAAGATCCGGATTTTTGCTTTATACCGGTTACTATATCAAAACCAAATTTCGTGCCAAAAAAATAGGCATTTACAACTCTAAATAAAAATGGTTTTAAACAGATAATGACAAATATGTCAGACAGGCATGATAAGTTGTGCGGTCAATTGTCATTTTTTGATTTGAAAAGCCGGGTATTAATTAATACCAAAACAAAAAACCCCGCTCAACTTAATGAACGGGGTTTCTAAATAAATATTCTTAGACTTAAATAGCTCTATATGTCACAGCGTTAATATTCATTCCCGCGCCAACAGACGCAAATACTATATTATCCAACGGAGAAATTATATGGTCTGCTAGTTTGTTATTCAATATCATATCGAGTAAAATAGGCAGGCTTGCGACAGAATTATTTCCTAGCTTATTTATTGTCATTGGCATAACGCTTGAGTATGACCTGTCAAAATCAAATAACTTGAAAAGCCTTTGCAGTATTGCCTCATTCATCTTTTCGTTAGCCTGGTGTATCAGTACTTTGCTGATTCTTCCTAAAGTCAGCCTTGCTTTTTCAATACAGTTCTTTACCGATTGCGGCACGTGATTCAACGCGTACTCGTACAGCTTTCTTCCGTTCATCTTAAGGAAGATATCTGCTGAATTATGATTTGGATCATACGATCTATCCATACTGAGCAGATCAAGGTATCCATAAGTATCCGTTCTTGTAAGATGAGATAATATCCCTATGGGGTCGCTGCTGCGCTTGCCTTCAAAAATTGTAGCGCCGGCGCCATCAGAATAGAGCATACAGTCACGGTCGCTTTTATCTGAAACGCGCGAAAGCGTTTCGGCGCCAATCACCATAACTCTTTTTGCATCCCCAGACTTGATATAATAATTCGCCTGAATGACTCCCTGAAGCCATCCCGGACATCCGAAGATGAGATCATAAGCTACAGTTCCAGGGTTTTTTATCCCCAGTTTGTTTTTAACCCTTGCAGCCAGACTCGGGACAATATCCGCTCCCTTTCCGTCGCCGTTGGCTTTTACATCGCCAAAATTATGCGCAACTATAATATAATCGAGGCTTTCGGAATCAATTCCTGATGAAGTTAAAGCGCGTTCGGCGGCAATTGAAGCCATGTCGGAAGTAACATAGTTTTCGCCTATATATCTTCTCTCGGCGATGTTAGTTATTTTTTCAAATTTTTCAATTATTTCGTGACCCTCAGTTTGGATCACTTTCCCGGCTTTATCATAAAAAGTGTTGGTAAGGAAATCCTCGTTACGAACTATCCTTTCCGGAATATAACTGCCGGTTGCGGCTATGGTTGAATATATTTCTTCACTCATTGTTTTATGTGATAATACTTGGTTGCGATAATTGAACAACAATCGCAATAGACTTTAATTTTAGATATAGAATCAGTTATTAAATACAATTTTGGCTGGAAAATCGAAGCATCATTAAATTGAAAAAGCACATCTTTTTCATTGATATCAAAGATAAGTAATAATAAACTTATTTTCCATTTAATATGTATATCTACCTTTTTAACACAGGTAAACCATTATTAATTAAATATTAAACGCTTACAAAGTATTTATTAATTACCCTTTTAAAAGCGCTTTTAATAAAATTCTTCCTCTTGCCTTTATCCCCGCGCTTCCCCTTTCCATTTCTGCCTCTATTAACCCTATAACTTCATTTCTTAGCCAGCGGTTCTTAATAGCATGCTCCGCCAGGGATGACATGCAGTTTGCCTTTACAGAAACCTGTTTTTCTTCCTGAAGCCATAGCTCCAGAAATGAAATGGCTTTGGCAAGTTGATTTCCCTTCAGTTCCAATAAACCCAGCATTCGCGAAATTCTCCATCTTACATCTGTATGACCATAATTTGGAAGATTCCTGATTATTTCATTCTTATGACATTCAAGAAGGCTCCTATCGGCTCTTGCCGCTTTTTCAGCGGCTTCAGCTGCGCGGTTTCTTAAAATATTATCAGCGCTGTAAATACCTTCAAATACTTCGTCAAAAAGAGCCTGATCGCTTCCAACCAAATTAGCTACCCTGCTTGTGAGTCCCACTGAACGGATATAATCCGATGCAAGCATTTCTCTGAGCTGCGGTTTCATCTTTTATACTAAATTAATCGGCTGTGTTAAGTAAAAATAAATGTTATTTTTAGAAATAATTAATCAAAAATAAATGGATGTTATAAAGATCAACAGCTCTCTCTTTATTGAGAACCGGAAAAGACTTACAGCCGTAATGAAGCCTGGTTCAATACTTGTACTTAATTCGAACGATATATTGCCCAGCAATGCAGACGGCACTATGCCTTTTAAGCAGAACACCGATCTGTTTTATTTTACCGGCATAGAACAGGAAGAAACTATACTGGTTTTGTTCCCCGACGCAAAAGACGAGGCCCATAGGGAAATTCTTTTTATCAGGGATGTGAACAAAGAACTGGTTGTATGGGAAGGAGACAAATTAACAGACACCGAAGCCGAAGAAATTTCAGGAATTAAAAACATCCAGCCCGTTTCAAAGTTTTCGCAATTGTTTAAACATTTGGTAAGCGACGCTGAAAATATTTATCTGAATGCCAATGAGCATAAACGCGCTTCGTTTGAAGTTGAGACCCGCGAGGACCGTTTCATTAAAAAGTGCAGAATCGATTTCCCGCTCAATAATTACCTTCGCGCCGCGCCGCTAATATACAACCTGCGTGTAATAAAATCATCAAAAGAAGTTGAGTTCATTAAGAAAGCATGCGACCTCACTGAAAAAGGCTTCCGCAGAGTATTAAAATTCATAAAACCCGGGGTTAAAGAATATGAAATAGAAGCTGAATTCGCACATGAGTTTATCAGGAACGGCCAGTCGTTCGCGGACTACAGCCCCATAATTGCTTCAGGAGTTGATTCGTGTTCATTGCATTACGACAAGAACTATAAAACATGTAAAGACGGTGATGTAGTTCTTATGGATACCGCCGCAATGTATGCAAACTATAACGCCGATATGACGCGAACCGCACCTGTAAACGGCAAGTTCACAAAACGCCAGAAACAAGTTTATAATTCTGTTCTCAAAGTTCACAATGCAACGCGCAATCTTATGGTGAAAGGCAAGATGCTTGAGAGCCTGCTGAAGGATACCGAATGCTTGATCGAAAAGGAGCTAATAGAACTTGGACTAATAAATCCAGCAGCTTTGAAAGACGATAATGAAAAAAAGGACCTTGTAAAGAAATATTACCCGCATGGCGTGGCGCATTTCCTAGGTCTTGACGTGCATGATGTTGGTTATTTCCATAAACCGCTCGCGCCTGGAATGGTTCTAACCTGCGAGCCGGGTATTTATATCAGGGAAGAAGGATTTGGCATAAGACTGGAAAATAATATACTTATAACGGACTCGGGCAACACCGATCTTATGGCTTCAATCCCAATTGAAGCAGACGAAATTGAAGAAATTATGAATTCAAAATAAAATTAAAAATTAAGTACAAGAAGTAATTACAGCACAAACCCGCTCCCCCTAAAAGGGGGAGATACAGAGGGGGTGGATAAACAATAGATGTCGCACCTCCCCCTACCCCCTCCTGTCAGGAGGGGACGATAATTCATGAACTTTTAATTTTGAGATAGACTAGCAAATTATCTTCACATTCAAATCGATATAATTAATATGACATCTTTAAAAAATAAAATAGTACTCATCACAGGAGCGACAAGCGGAATAGGACTTTCCTCCGCAAAATTATTCGCTAAAAACGGAGCCAAACTCATTATAGCAGCGAGAAGAAAAGACAGACTTGCTGAACTTACTAAAGAACTTAAGAGTAAATACAAAACAGACATAATTAGTATTGAGCTGGATGTAAGAAGCAGAAAAGCCGTTGATTCGGCTATTAAAAAGCTGCCTGCGAAATGGAAAAATATTGATGTGCTGTTAAATAATGCCGGCTTAAGCCGCGGATTAGATAAGCTTCATGAAGGAAACATTCAGGATTGGGAAGAAATGCTTGATACCAACGTTAAGGGCTTGCTGTATGTTTCAAGAGCGGTGATTCCTCTTATGGTCAAACGAAATAGCGGACATATTATTAATATTGGTTCTATCGCGGGACATGAAGTATATCCCAAAGGAAACGTTTACTGCGCTTCTAAACATGCCGTCGATGCAATTACAAAAGGCATGCGCATGGATCTTGTGGATACAAACGTACGCGTTACTGCCATAGATCCCGGATTAGCTGAAACGGAATTCAGCATAGTCAGATTTCACGGCGATAAACAAAAAGCAAAAGCTGTTTATACAGGTATTGACGCTCTCACACCGGATGATATAGCCGATGCTATTGTTTATGCAGCGTCCCGCCCGGAAAATGTTGTAGTTGCAGATATGATATTGCTTCCTAACAAGCAAGCAGCCGCGATGGTGATGCATAAAAATTGAGTGGGTAGTGTAGGGGTAAATTAATTTTTTAGAGTCCCAATCAGCCGTGGCAGACTGTTCAGGTCCTCTGGTTTAAGACACTCCACATCATTGAGTTTCCTGAATCCTCGAAATAAACTCATCCAGTTCGGTTAAATTAATATCTGATACCGCCCAATAATTTTTGTTACCTTTTGTCCAGTGAATTACATTATACCCCCTTGTCACAGCAACTTTCTTGTTTATATCTTCTTTATTATCTGAGAACCAAAAGAAAAGATTGATATAGTGCGCTTTGCGCTG
>CAZMRG010000046.1:16621-22070 GCA_964568655.1 uncultured Ignavibacteriales bacterium
TCAATTAATATTTTAGTCTGATTACAATCCATTTTAATCCCTGTCAAAATTTTTATTGATCAGCGCCTTAAGAAGCGCTTTTCTGCCGCGCGCCAAACGCGACATTACCGTCCCGATCGGAACATTTACAATATCAGCAACTTCTTTATAAGAAAATCCTTCCATTTCCCGGAGGATAACTACTTCACGGAATTCAACCGGCAGTTTTTCAAGCATGTCTCTTACAAGCTTAATGTTCTCGGCGTTAATAACCAGAGTTTCAGGAGTGGTCCCGCTTATTTCAACATTATGCAAGTCTTCGTTAAACTCACATTCTACTCCTTTGTTTTTTTTCTGACGCAAATCTGAATAAAACGTATTTCTCACAATCGTAAGAAGCCATGCCCTGCCATTATTTCCGCGAAATCCATCATAAAATTTAAACGCTTTAAGGCATGAATCCTGAACCAAATCTGCCGCATCATCATCGTTGCCCGAGAGATACCGCGCAAGGTTGTATGCCACCTTTAAATGAGGCATAATTACCTGCTCAAAACCTGAATTCGCGTTAATTTCCTTCAAATGCCCTCTTGACCCAGTTGAATGCCATCCATTATAAAATAGACTGAATTATACTTAAATTTATTCCCGCTAAAAAAAAATAATAAAACCGGGAATATTTCCTGACTCTCTGTAGTCTTTACTTGCAAAGCTCAAAACATTTTGAAATTTTCATTAATCAATATAAATTAAAATAAAGGATATTAACATGAAACAAACCGGAATTCTAAAATGGTTTCTTAATCCGCCTGTAGATATGCCGCCTTCGACAATTCTATTGAGGTTGATGGCAGGCGGCGTATTCTTCTGGGAAGGAATTTTGAAATATGTTTATACAAATCAGGGAGTGGGTAGATTTACAAAAATAGGAATTCCGTTTCCGGAATTTTCAGCAAATTTTGTGGCAATACTCGAAATTGTCGGGGGCTTTATGCTGATGTTTGGATTCTTAACGCGGCCGTTTTCATTTTTGTTTATAATCCAGATGACGGTTGCGATTCTCTCAACAAAGATCGCGATATATCTAGGGACTTCGCCGTTGCCGCTGCCGCCCTCGCCGCCGCAGGTTGGATTTTGGGCTGTACTCCATGAAACAAGAACAGACTTCGCGCAAATAATTACTTCAATTTATTTACTAATAAACGGTCCGGGGAAATTATCGCTGGATGCGGTATTTGCGAAGAAGAATTCGGGTTAGAATGTTGTTGGTGATAACCCACCAAAGGCGGGCAGGCGTCAACACCCGAAACAAAAGGACAAATCAGAAAAGTTTAAACATAATCTCCCCCTAACAGGGGGAGGTAGGAGGGGGTGATGCAACAAATTTTAATCTCATTTCTCTGTACAGCAACAGGCTATTGGATTCCCGCCTACGCGGGAATGAAAAAATTTAATGCACCATAAACTTAGCCATTTCCGATTTATGCAGCTTGCCTTTTTTGTTCAGATGATTTTTTATCATCACAAAAATGATAGGCGTAACAAACAGCACATGGATTGCAGAAGTAATTACCCCGCCAATCATAGGAACAGCTATTGGTTTCGCTAAGTCGGAGCCTGTGCCTGTAGCCCACATAATTGGGATTAGTCCCAGCAGATTAACAGCGACAGTCATCAACTTTGGCCTTAACCTTAGTATTGCCCCGTCTTTTGTTGCCTGTATAATATCAGAAGCATCAACTTTCCCATCGTTTGCAATCAGTTTCTTATCAAGCGCTTCATGCAGATAAATGACCATTATAACGCCGGTTTCAACGGCAAGTCCATACAATGCAATAAAACCTACCCAAACAGCCACTGAAAAATTATAATTCAATATCGCAAGCAGGTAAACGCCGCCGATAAGCGCAAAAGGAACAGATAGCATAACTAACAATGATTCAAGTAAATTCTTGAATACCAGGTAAAGCATCACGAAAATTATCAGGAAAACAATAGGCATAACTATCTCTAGCCTCTTTTTAGCGCTGACTTGATTTTCCCACTGCCCGCTCCATGTATAATAGTAACCTTTTGGAAGCAATGGAACAAACTGTTTATCCAAAACCTGTTTAGCTTCATCAACAAATCCTCCCATGTCGCGTCCGCGCACATTTAAAAACACAATTGACCGCAGCATATTGTTTTCGCTCGCTATCATAGGCGCACCGGTTGTGACTTTAATATTTGCGAGCTCGCCAAGTGGCAGTTGGAAGGTCTTGCCGGAAGAATTTCCCGAAGGCCCTGAACCCATGGAAGAAGTATTTTCTATTCCCGAAGAAGACCCAACTGTAACCAGCACATTTTTCAATTTCTCAACATCATCCCTGTAATCTTTAAAATATCTTACCCTGATCGGAAATCTTCGTCTGCCTTCTACCGTTGTTGAAATATTCCCGCCGCCAATTGCTGTTTCAATTACATCCTGCACATCGCCTGTATTTAAGCCATATCTTGAAATAGCATCGCGGTTAATATCAATATCAACGTATTTTCCCCCAAGCGTTCTTTCTGCAAACACGTCCGCTGCTCCCGGAACATTCTTTACAATTTCCGAAGCTTCAATAGCCAGCCGCTCGAGCGTATCAAGATTATCGCCGAATATTTTAATTCCCAAATCCGTTCGCACGCCAGTTGAAAGCATATTAATGCGGTTAATTATCGGCTGCGTCCAAGCATTGCCAACTCCCGGAATATGCAATTTCGAGTTCAGTTCAGCAATAATGCTGTCTTTTGTCATACCCGGCCGCCACTGGGATTTATCCTTGAGTATAATAATCGTCTCGATCATATTCATTGGCGCTGGGTCTGTAGGCGTTTCAGCCCTTCCAACTTTCCCAAGCACATGCTGAACTTCAGGGACAGAAGCAATTATCTTATCCTGTTCCTGCATGATGCGTTTTGCTTCCGTAATGGATATATTTGGCAGAGTCGTCGGCATAAACAGCAGGCTGCCTTCATCAAGCGAGGGCATAAATTCAGAACCGCGGTTCATGATGATCGGGATAGTAATAAGCAGCGCTATTATATTTATAGCAAGCGTAGTTTTTCTGTATTTAAGAGCAAGATTCAAAAGCGGCGTATAAATACTTTTAAAGAATCTCGAAACAGGGTTTTTGTTTTCACCATATATCTTACCGCGCATGAACAAAGTCATTAACATAGGGACAAGCGTTATTGTTATTAACGCGGAGCCCGCAAGAGCAAAAGTTTTTGTAAATGCCAGGGGATGGAATAGCTTACCTTCCTGCCCTTCCAGCAAAAATACCGGGAGAAATGAAACTACTATTATCCCTATTGAAAAGAAAATTGCCCTGCCAACCTGTTTAGCCGACTTAATTGAGATTTCTGTATAATCAACAATCTCTCCTCGTTCTGTTGCCTGAGCAATATTTCTGTATGCATTTTCTACCATAACAATGGAAGAATCAACAAGTACGCCAATCGAGATAATGAGTCCGCCCAGGCTCATGATATTAGAAGTAATGTTGAACTGTTTCATAAGAATGAATGCAATCAGGACAGATACGGGAATCTCAATTAATATTCTGATAGCGCTGCGGAAATGGAATAAGAAAATCATTACAACCAAGCTGACAACAATAGCTTCTTCGATCAGAGAATGTTTGAGAGTATTAATAGAAGCATCTATCAAAGTACTCCGGTCGTAAGAAGCTTCTATCTTAACGCCCTCAGGGAAGCCCTTTTCGAGCTCTTTAAGTTTATCTTTAACTCTCTCAATTACTTCCGAAGCATTTTCGCCGTACCGCATAACAATAATTCCGCCAACAACCTCGCCATCTCCGTTCATATCAAGCAAACCGCGCCTGGTATCGCCGCCTATCTGCACCGAGCCAATATCTTTTATTCTGATAGGGATTCCAAAAGCGGCGCTTCTGAGCGTTATCGCTTCAATATCCTCAACTGACTGAATGTAACCTTTGCCTCTTATAAAGAATTCTTTTTCGCTGGATTCAATATTATTCCCGCCCACGTCTTTATTGCTGTTCTTAATCGCATTAACAACATCGTTTATCCCAATGCCGTATGAAGACATTTTAGCGGGGTCAATATCAACCTGGTACTGCTTCACAAATCCGCCGATAGATGCTACTTCCGCAACTCCTTCGACTGATGTAAGCTGGTATTTAAGATAATAATCCTGCAAGGCTCTGAGCTCGCCCAGATCATATTTATCGCTCTTTAAATGATACCAGTAAACATGCCCGACTCCTGTGCCATCCGGGCCCATAACCGGAGTAGCTCCCGCAGGCAGCATATCTTTAACCTGGTTTAATTTCTCGAGAACGCGGCTTCTCGCCCAATAAATTTCAGCCTTGTCGTCAAATATCACATATATAAAGCTCATTCCAAACATTGACTGTGAGCGTACCGCCTTGACATTCGGAATTCCCTGCAGGCTCTGGGTTAAAGGATAAGTGATCTGGTCCTCAATAATTTGCGGACTCCGGCCCATCCACTCTGTAAATACAATTACCTGATTTTCTGACAGATCAGGGATTGCATCAACAGGAGTTTTATATACCGACCATACTCCAAAACCCGCGACAAGAATATAGAATACTAACACTAAAAACCTGTTGCGAGCAGAAAATTCTATTATTTTTTCAATCATAGATCAATTTTAAAACGCTGTCATTTAACAGGAAGCGTGAACTGCGACCTGCCAACCAGCTCAAATGTCAGGTCAAAATTCCATGTACCAGGCATTGTTAAATTATATTTTGCAACATACCTGCCGGGTATTTCTGTTTTAGTCACGGATAATTCGCCTTTCATCGGGCCGCCGGCCATCTGCATAAAAGCGTTTGCGTTGATCGGGCCAAGGTCGGATAAATTATTATCAGATGCGTTGCGGAATTCGATTAAGAAATCTCCCTGTCCTTTTTTCAGAGTATCTGTTTCGTTTAGAATAGAAATTACTTTATCTCCGACTTTTTGCGTTGAAATAACTTTCTGGTCGCTGGAATCGCTTGAGCATGAGATTAAAACAAAAACCGGGAGCAGAACAAATATTAAATTCCGTTTCTTTAACATTTTTACCTCCTTTATTGGCATTTTTGAATTGGAGGACATTTGACCGAGCCGTATGAACAAAATACGCAGCAGTCGCCCTCTTTAGGTTTCAATAATATACCACAATTTTTACATTCGTAAAAATGCAGGCACGCATCCACAGGCATTATTTCTTCCTTCGAAAAATTGCAATTAGGGCACGTAATCACCGATTTCAATATTGTTTTATCCATTCCCGTGCAGACAAATAATATTATTTACCGTTACAATTTGATTTACATTTCCCGTCTTTCATCATATTTTTATCCTTACAATCCATTTTCATATCTTTGCTCATACAGTCTTTCATCATTTTGCATCCTTCTTTACAAGCTCCTGATTCGCCTTTGCAGTT
>CAZMRG010000047.1:0-22024 GCA_964568655.1 uncultured Ignavibacteriales bacterium
TTAAATAGAAATTCCGCTTTTCCTCTGAGTCCTCCAAAGGAGACCTGCCTGCTGCCCTTAGATTAGTATAATAAAAACAGTTAAATTAATAGAAAGGGATGGGGTGAACTTAGCCTGCTGCTAGGTTAACAGAACAATAGACCTACTGCCTGTATTAGTCCCCATCCCTTTAAAAGTTGCTAAGAACAAATTAGAATTTTAGGATACCCAGTCCTTGTAAGGGTCTTAGTGTTAAAGCAACATTATTTTCTCTAAATTAATTAAACAATTTTATGGAAAAAAGAGAGTTTGCAGGTATTGATGTTTCAAAATCAACCATAGATGTTTGCCTCTTTGATAAAAAGTCACATAGTCAGTTTGAAAACAATGAAAAAGGATTTAAAAAGTTAACCAAATGGGTAGAAAAAGCGACCGGTAAGAGGATTTACGATATAGAATTTTGTTTTGAGCATACAGGACTTTATTCACTGCCATTAGGTTTATACCTGGAGCTAAACAAAGTATGTTTTTATGTAGTATCCGGTCTGTTGGTAAAGCGTTCATTGGGCCTCAAAAGAGGTAAAAGCGACAGGATAGATGCATTTGATCTTGCCCGTTTTGCTTATTTTCACCATAGTGAACTCAAGCCTTACAAACTACCGTCACGAAGCATTATCAAGCTTAAAGAGCTGCAATCATTCAGAACACGGCTTATAAAGCAGCGCGCAACCTATAAAACCCACATTAAGGAAATGAAGCAGGTTCTGGGTTATGACAACGAAGAGCCTATAATAAGCGCATCAATGGAGTTGATCAAGGCCTTTACAGAAAAGATAAAAACTATTGAGAATGAAATGATGCAATATATTAAAGCCGATGAAGAGTTAAGCAAAACCTACAAAAATATCACAACGATAAAAGGCGTTGGAATGATTGTAGCCATAGCCGTACTTACAGCAACAAACAACTTCCACAACTTTGATAACTGGAGGCAATTTGCCTGTTACTCTGGCATAGCTCCATTTGAACATCAATCAGGTATAAGTTACAGAGGGAAAACTAGAATCAGCGCACTTGGAAACAGACAGTTAAAAACGCTCCTGAGCCAGGCAGCTGCTTCGTCAATACAGTTTAATCCTGAAATGAGGTTATATTATCAAAGGCGTTTATCCGAAGGTAAAAACAAAATGTCCACATTAAATATCATAAGAAACAAAATAGTTAGCAGGATCTTCGCTGTTGCCAAAAGAATGACGCCTTACGTTGACACTTACAAATATGCCGCCTAAGTATATTGACTTTGTCTTAGAATACAGGCAGGCGGTTACAAAAAAATATTATTCAAAAAGCTTCGGAAGTCTTCTAAAGCGCGATACAGCCTCACCCCGTCCTAGCGGACACCCCTCTCCTCCAAGGAGAGGGGAAGCTTTATATAAATAATTTTATTCTCCAAGCTTTTTCAATCTCTCCAGCCGTACTTTTTCGTTTTCCATAAGCCAGATATCCTGTGAGAGTAAGTCATATGCCTTCTTAAAGTAAGCTTTGGATTCATCAGGCCTGTTTAGCAGCAAAAGACACTCGCCAATTTCTTCAGAGTTATAACCGTCTTCATCAAGTCCCATTTCTTTGGATTCAGCTCTCAAGGCAATTTGCATATCGTGAGCTTCCTGCACTTTGTCCAGCGAGCGAAGCGTTCTAGCCACGCTCCACTTAGCTATTATCAATCCTTGTTTTGTATTCCGCTCAGTATGCCACAGAACGTTTCGCTCAAAGAGATCAAGAGCTTTATCATACTCTCCCATATCGTGATATGTCCAGCCTGTGTTATTATAGAGCGACCCGAGCCATCCTTTAGCTTTTTTATCATCTGAGGCTTCAGCATGCTTCATAGCGGTCTCATTCCATTTAAGCGACTCATCTCCTTTTTCGACAATACCCATCATATGCGCCGCATCTATAGTAAAGAAATCAAACTTATGTTGATTTGAAAGATTGTATGCCTCCTGAAAAAGTGTTCGAGCTTTATCGTAGACTTTTGATGAATTATAAGTCCTGCCCCTTTCAAGTAAATATCTTACTTTAGGAAGATACATTTGGCCGTCTATCAAAGCGAAAGCTTCATCAAGCGTTTTATGAGCTTCATCAAATTTCATTTGAAGGCCTTCTGTTCGTGCAATTTGTGTGAGAAGCTGGGCTAAATAAGATCTGTCGCCGGAGGATTTTGCATTCGGCAGTATTTCAAAAAACTTCTTTCCTGTTTCTGCAGGATCGTTATAATCCCACATAGAATCAAAATCCGGTAAACTATGCATATTCATGATTGGATTAGTTAAGATTGGAAAACCCGCATATTAACGTAACGCGGCAGACGCATAATTGCAAAGATTAGCGGAAATTTCTATCTAAAAATAAGGCACCGGTTTAAGCGTGCGGAATTTTTTATTCAGCATTTTAATTTCAGGTTAATGATTTTAAAAAAAATCAGCCGGACAAAATCTGAAAACTTAAAATCTTTGCCCCTTGCAAACCGCTCTAAAAGAGCGGCATATGGAAAAGATTGTGTTCTCAGACCGGATATACCCGCCTTGCCCTCGAAAAGCGTTGTCCGGCATTTTTAAGAAAGACGAACTTCTTCAATGTCTAAAAATTAAACTCGTACCCGGTCTTGAAATATCGGCCGGTATTCTGCAGCCTGTCGCCGCTTAAGTTCAGCACAAGATAAACACTGCTGCCGCCGAAGAACTCGTATTGCAGCAAAGTATTTAACAGCGCAAGCTTATTATATGTATCTTCCTGGAAGAACGACCTTAAATAAAGCTTATCTATCAGCCTGCAGTCAAATTTAATATTAAATATTGATTGCTTAATATCATCCTGCCCCCTGTAACTATAATTGAACGTAAGCCTCATACGGTGGAATATATCCACATCAAGCGTCATGTATGGGTTCTTTAGCGCTGTGCCAAAATACCTGCCGCCGAAAAATCCAAGTGTGAATGAATTATCTCCGAACACAACTTTGAAGTTATGCTCAGTCAGCAGATTGGTCCTGGTGATTATGTTTCCCAGCGCGTCATAGTCATTAGGCCTGTCGAATGAAAAGTTATCGTAGAAACCCAGCCAGCCGAATAATTTCCAGTTAACATTCAGGTTCGCGCCGTTCTGGTAGCTAAAATCATCTGTAAACCTTCTTGCCCTGTAGTATCCGCCGTTTATATTAATGAAGCTGAAATTTTTCGCATTCCTCAGAATTACATACCCACCGCTCAAGTTGGTCTCATCATAATTGTTCCCATAATTATTAAAAAGCGTGGTCGAGCGGAAGGTTGAATCGTATCTTGTGTAGCTTGCGTCCATATACGGGCCGCCGTTGTTATTATATTCATAATATAAATGCCCGTAGTACATATTGCCCCCAATGCCTGCGGAGTTAAAGCTGCGCGCGCCCTGCCACAGGAAACGAAATCTTGAAGGTAGGTTTATTTTTCCGTCTAAGCTTGCAACTTTCTCAGAGTAGTTGCTCAGTGTATCGTGCGTGTAAACGAAAAGACCGCCTATGTTAAAATCCTGAAAATTAAAATTGGGCCTTGCAATGGCAAACTTTCTAAGCGAGCCGTCGGAGCCCGGAAGCGTATCTTCCTGGACATAGACCGCCCCTAACTTAAATTTATCGCTTCGGTATGTGTAATTAAACCCATAGTTAATATCCTGGATGGCTCTTGTATAAAAGAGATTTATAGGCGTATTAAAAATATCAAGGTCCTTACTGAAGAACGGGCGTTTTTCCTGTAAAAAAATAGGTTTGCCGTAAAATGAAAGTTGGAACGGATCTGCTTCAAGAGTGGATTCATCCGTATGGAACGTGCTTTTTAATTTCTGTTTATTAAGATCGACGCTGAACTCTCCGCCATACCTGAAGTTTCCGGCTACATCGTTTGATTTATTCGCAACTATAAACGGCGTAGCGTTAAAATTCAGATTCAGCTTTTCATCGAACGGCGTAACAAGGTCCCATTTATAAGTGCCTTTAACAGTGGTGACTTCGCTATTGGGAACAATTGAATAATAATAATATGTTCCGTCGGGCCTGTAAGCGAACATCTGGATATCAAACCCTATCTGTTTCTTATTTTTATTCTGCATCTTATCAACCGGTATCTTAATCTCTGTCTCAATGTAACCCGGTTTTCCGTCTTTAGCCTGTCTGTAAATAGTAGTTTTATTATACCAGATCCAGTCCCATGAAGATGACTGGTTGTTCTGGTTATAAATTAATGCGTCCCGCTGGTTATTCATAAAACTGGTCGAAAAGAAATAACCGTTCTTATTCTTGTTTTCAGTATCCAGAATTATAAAGAACTCGCTTTCTTCTTCTGTGCTTACATCTCTTGTAAATGACTGGCAAATAACTTTTCCTTTGGGCCACCAGCGGAACGCGAAATACATAGCGTCTTTTGTCTGTTTAACATAGACTATTGTGCTGTCGTAATATTTTTCGTCAGTTTTTGGGGACACTACATAAAAATCAGTGAATACTTTTGCGCCTTTCCATTCATCCGAGTTGAACTTTCCGTCAATAGTGGGGACAGCCGTGTTTTCAGACGGCGTATCCGCGCTGGTCTGACAAAACGCAGTTTTGAAAAACAACAAAACACAGAGGGCCAATATTGATACGGTACATTTTTTCATGAAGTCGCTGGTTTTTGTTTAAAGATGGAAACCTTATGAAAAATCAGGAATATAAATTAAAATGATCTAAATAGCCTAAAAACAGCTTAAATTCGCATTTTTATGGAGGGCGCCGGTATTAATGCGGGACATCATTTTCTTTATTACTATGATGCCCCGCAATTTAGAATGGTTTAATTAATATAAAACAAGTTTAGAAGACGGGTTAACCTGTTTATTAACCTTACGACAAATATCAGATTCAAAAAAGCTACTTCTGCGGTTTAGTAAAACTAATATTATCCAATGAAGCATTAAGTTTAACTTCGCTGTATTTTAAGTCGGTTTCTATTCCCGGATCAAGATATGAATAGTGAACTGAAAATGGAACCATGACTCCGTCCACAGATCTGTAATCCGAATAATCCGCCTGTTCGGGAATGAATCCAATTATATATCTTGTATATAATTTTTTTCTCAGCAACAGTCCCGAATCCACATCAAAATAAAGCCGTTCATTCCTGTTGTCGTCAATTACAGCGCTTACAATATATGCTGTTTTACCGTTAACGGTGTCTCTTCCGATAACTTTCGTTTTAGTATATCGTCCGCTCAGATCGAAATCGCCGGTGAAATCAGCATACTCTTTCATACGCTGAAGCTCAAATCCTTCCAGGTCGTCTACTCCGGATTTATCCTGCGCCCATCCGTTTGTTCCGTCATAGCATTCAGTTTCAACGCCGTCCGGCGTCTTAACATTCTGAAGATACTTGTTAGCCGGCTGCTGGTAAATTTCCAGATCAAAAACTTTACCGTTCCACCCTGTGAGAGAACCTTTGGAATACCTTGATGTGGCGCTCTTTATTTTAGAAACATCGCCAAGCGATTTGCCGTATTGTTCTAAAATATTTTCGGCAGTTGGAAGAGTTGTGTCTTTTCCTTCTTTTCTTGGCGGAGCGATAACCTGCGGCAAAGGCGGAATTCTTGAAACGTTATTGTGCCCCTGGTGGCAAGTGAAACAGCTTACCGCGCTGAAGCTTTCAAAATAATCTTTGTTTATTCCCTTCACCATATTTATCATTTTTCTTGCGGTGGCTTTTTCGTCTTTGTCGTCGCTTTCCCAGTTCCATTTATTTGTTTTATCGTCATGCACATGGCAGAAAGAACACCTCACGCCAAGCGATGACCGCATGAACTGCATTACCATACCCAGGTCTTTAGCGGGCATCCCGTTGAGCGCCTGGATATTTTTATAAACCTGCTCGGCGGGCTTATCATCGTCGCCGCCCGGCGGCAAACTCATAATTGTTTGGTTCCTAACATTTCCGCCTGTTATCCAGCTTCCTGCAAAACTCACCAGGAATACGGCGCCTGACAACAGGATATACTTTGCTAATGATTTGAAAAACATTCTGTTATGTCCTTTATTATCCCGTTACAGAAGAGGGCTGTACACGGTTAGATTATGAATTATTAATTAGCAAGGATAAGCATTAATAACTTATAGTTCAAGAATACTAAATTTATGCCACCCCCACCGCGACTGCTAACGCAATCACGTCTCCCCCTGTCAGGGGGAGATGAGCGCCATTGGCTTGCCTGCTGCATGCAGGTGCGCAGAGGGGGTGAATCATCAGCTTCACTTTAAGAGAACCATTTTTTTTGTATCAACAAAATTATCCGATTTCACTTTATAAAAATAAATACCCGAAGCGTAGCCGCCTGCATCCCATGCAATTTCATAACTTCCGGGTTTGAGCTCTTCATTCACTAATGTTGCAACCTCCCTGCCAAGAACATCATAAATTATAAGTTTCACATTTGCGACCTGCTGTTTGGCGTTTTTGGGGACGCTGAATTTTATTTTAGTCGATGGGTTGAACGGGTTCGGGTAGTTCTGGAACATCGTAAATCTTTCGGGAATTTCAAAGCTGTTTTGGATCAACCCTATAATTCCCTGGGTCTCATCTATAGTAAGATATTGATTTGCCCCCACTCCTGTAAAATAACTTACCGTACCGGACGGCCATTCAACTTTGATAGTATCTATCATCGAAGCGTTCCCAAGCCCGAAATGAAGCTCAAGATTCTGCCCGCAGTAACCCGATTGACCGTCCACAACTCTGAGCTGCCAAACCGGAGCGCCGTTTATTAAAGCTTTAACTCTAACCTTAGCGCCAATCGCAGATTTATTTGATGTTTCACCCACACATTTTATCTCAATCCACTTGTTTGTATTTCCGTCATTCAGATATGCGGTATTGTTTTGATGTTCATTAAAAGTTCTCGCGGTGAAAATATCCAGGAAGCCGTCGCGGTTCCAGTCCGCCGCCGCGCACCCGTATGAATAACCCAGATCATTAACGATTGCGCCGGCCGTAATTTTTTGAAAGCTCGCGGTTCCGGTTTCCATAAGCATATTTTTATACAGCAGATTTTTAAGCTGAACGCCGGTAGGCCCGTAAGCCTGCGTGATGAACAGATCCAGGTCGCCGTCATTATCAAAATCGCCCCACACAGCGCAGGCATGATAGCCCGGTTCCTGAACAAGCGTGTCATTTATAATTTTTGTGAAATTGAAAGCGCCGTCATTTCTGTAAAGAGCGTTTTTTTGATTTCCGTAATTTGCGACAAACAGGTCAAGGTCGCCGTCATTATCATAATCGCCCCAGCTTGAGCTCCACGATTCTGCCGAATCATTTACAAATGCGCCTGATGTAATTTTTGTAAAGTTACCGCCGCCATTATTCTTATAGCATAAGTTGCCCAGGTTATCTTCGCAGCAAATGTAAAGGTCCGGTTTGCCGTCGCCGTCTATATCAACCCAGTTCACTCCCCTGCAGGCCCGGTTAATTTCAGCGGCAACAACTCCGGTATCAATTCTAACAAAATTCCCCCCACCGGTATTTTTATAGAGAAAATTTTTGATCGGGAATCCAAGGCTGTTAGTCACGATCAGATCAATAAGCCCATCGTTATCAAAATCTCCCCAGCTGCACGTTTCCGAAAATCCTCTGTTAGTCACAACCGGACTTGAACTAAGCAAAGTGAAGACGCCATTTCCTTCGTTATGGTAAAGCATGTTAGTTGAGTCATACCATGTTACAACGCACAGGTCGGGCTTTCCGTCGTTATCAAAATCCGCCCAGCTTGCGCCGTCAAACGGAAGGCTATCTGATGTTATTTGGTTTCCTGTAATTCTGACGAAGCTGCCGCCGGAATACCTGTAAAGAAAATTTCGCTGTCCATACCTTTTTCCGTTTGAAACAAACAGGTCAATGAATCCATCGCCGTCATAATCAATAAAGCTTACGCTTCTGGAAGCTGCCGCGTCTGTGACAAATGCGCCGGTTACAATTTTGGTGAAACTCTGGCTGAATGAAACTGTGATGATCGAAAGATTTAAAGCTCCAAAGAGGGCTGATAATAAAATGAATTTTATTCTCATTAAATTGAATTATTTATTGCAAACAACATATTACGGCTATATTATTAACTTGTTAATCAAAAACAAAAGCATAATTATGGAAAACTATTATAATCCTAATATAGTGATTCAATATTTTTATCTCAAATTATCCCATATAACGAACAATATTATAATAATCTATTAGTTTCCTAATGAGTACAAATACAGAGCTTTTTGATCTGATAAAATCGTTTACCAAAAGCGAGAAAAGGTATTTCAAGCTATACTGTTCATTGCAGAAAGGAAGCAAGCTTTACCTTAATTTATTTCATGAAATTGAAAAACAAAAAACATATAACCAAACAAAGCTTCCGGGACTTTTTAACAATAACAAAGGCATGCTCGCCTTCAACAAAAACTACCTGAAGAAAATAATATTCCGCAGCCTTGAGGCATATCATTCAGTAAAATCTATAGATGCAGTAATACAAAACATGATACTCAGATGCAAAATATTATTTAATAAGGCGCTGTATGCGCAATATTTTGCCTCGATAAAAAAAACAAAGAAATATGCGCTCAAATACGAGCGGTTCGGCTACTATCTGGAGGCGCTTGAAATGGAAAAAATGTTCATCAATAAACAGGAGATAAAGTCCGGCGAAGAAGACATGCTTTGCGATGAAGCGGCCGGCGTTATAGAACAGCTTTCCAATAGTTACGAATACTCAAGAATAATAAGAAGCCTTTTTGTTTTTTTCAGAAGCGCAGGAACATCGCGCATTGCCGGGCATGAAGAAACTTTGAAATCTATAGTTTCAAGCAGTCTTATGAGCGAGGTTAAAATGGCAAAGAGCGGGAAAGCTAAAATGACCTATTACAGGATTTGGGAAGTTATTAATAAGATCAAAGCTGAGCATGGATCTGTAATTGAATGTTCGGAAAAAATGCTGAATATAATAAACAACAATCCTTATCCATTTGAAGATTTCATAGTTGATTTTCGAATGGACGCCGTCTTTTCGATAATTTCTTCATGCATAAAGTCGGGGAGGCTTGAAAGAGCGGAAGACGAAATAAAGAAGATCAAAAAAAGAAAGCTCAGCTCTCCGGCGGAAAAATCTGATATTGGATTGAGCATAGAGTATTATCAATTCGAAATTCATCTGAAGAAATACGATATCAAAAAAATCAGCGCATCGATACCACGCCTGGAAAGTTTGCTGGAATTATACAAAGACAAAATAGAATCGGACCAGGAACTTATGATCCATTTCAAGTTAATTTGCGGGTACATAATAAAAGAAGATTTTCAAGGAGCGCTCGCAAAAGCAAATTTCTTATTAAGGCATCAGCTGCTTGTAACAAGAAAAGATATTGAGTCGTTCACACGGATTTTGACGCTCATTATTCATTATGAGCTAAAAAATTATTCTTTGCTGCCATACCTCATCAGGTCGACGTTTCGTTTCCTGGTCCGAAGCGAAAAACTTTTTAAGTTTGAGAGCCTCGTGATTTCTTTTTTGAGGAAGCAGCCTCTTGTAACAAACAAAGATGAGCTGAACTTTTCTTTCGTAACACTTCATAAAGAAATGCGGAAGCTTACGCAGGATAACTTCGAAAGAAATGCTTTCGAATATTTTGATTTCGTGAAGTGGATCCAAAAGAAACTCACAAAAAACCATTTTACCGCTGATAAATGATGAATCGGCAGCAAGGTAATCAAAATCCAACAGACTTTTAGGCTATTATTCCACGTTTTTTTCTCTAAATTTGTATAATGGCTAAAACTGTGGCTTTACATACGCTGGGTTGCAAACTGAACTATTCTGAAACATCGACTTTGGGCGGTGAATTTCATCGTAAAGGATTTATTATCAATGAATTCGGTTCCAAATCCGATGTCTTTGTGCTGAATACGTGTTCGGTCACCGATAATGCCGATAAAGAATGCCGCCAAATCATACGCAGCGTTTTGAATCAGAATCCGGATACATATGTGATAGTTACGGGATGTTACGCGCAGCTTCAGCCGGGTGAGATTGCAGCAATACATGGAGTTGACCTGGTTTTAGGCACGAACGAAAAATTCAGGCTGTTTGATTACATTGAGAATTTTGAAAAGAAGAAAGTCTCATGCGTATTTACTTCACCCATAGACGATATTTCAGATTTTGACTACGCTTATTCTTCAGATATTGATTCAAGAACAAGAGCGTTCCTAAAGATACAGGATGGATGCGATTATAATTGTTCGTTCTGCACTATCCCTCTTGCCAGGGGCGGTTCGCGCAGCCTGCCGATTGAAAAAGTAATTGAAAACGCGAAGAAGCTTCTTGACGCAGGTTATAAAGAAATTGTGCTCACAGGCGTAAACACCGGCGACTATAACTACAGGCCGCAAATAAATGATAACTTTTTGCAATTCAAGCTTATTGATGTTCTTCACGAGCTTGATAAATTGAACATTCCGAGGATTAGAATCAGCTCAATTGAACCTAACCTGCTTACCGATGAAATAATTCAGCTCGTAAAATCATCAGATAATTTCTGCAAACATTTTCATATTCCGCTGCAGAGCGGCGATAATGAAATCCTTAAGCTGATGAGAAGGCGTTACAACGCGGGATTTTATGAGAACCTGATGCATAAGCTGAATATTGAAATTCCAAATGTTGGGATCGGCGTAGATGTTATTGTCGGCTTCCCCGGTGAGACAGATCAAAGATTTGAGAATACTCTGAATTTTCTTGACGCTCTGCCCGTAAGCTATCTGCATGTGTTCAGCTATTCAGAACGCAAGAACACACATGCTGTAACTCTTCCGGATTCGGTTGATATAGCAAAGAGAAAAGAAAGAAGCAAAATATTAAGAGAGCTTTCGAATAAAAAGAGATTTGATTTTTATAAAAGAAACGTCGGGAAAACTTACGACGTGCTTTTTGAATCCGTAAAAGAAGACGGCAGCAGTTTCGGCTTCACAGAAAATTACATTAAGGTAAGGGCCGGCCAAAGCGGGGAATTTGAGAACAAAATTCTTTCAGCCATGATAACCGGGGTTAAATCTTATACGCACGCAGAGGCCGGGGTCCTCTATAACTGATGCTGATATATATTGTAAGACATGGCGTAGCCGCTGAGCTTGATAATGAAATTGTGGAAGAAGGTTACAGGTACCTTACCGTTGCCGGCAGGAACCATTGTAAAATTGTGGCTACAAAACTTAAAGACCTGAAAACTGAGTTTGACCTGATGATCTCCAGCCCGCTTATTCGCGCGGTACAGACCGCGGAAGTATTCGCATCGGTATTGAAGTATAATGGAGAGATCAAAACAGCTATCGAGCTTGTAGGCGGAGTTACAACCGCAAGATTCATGCAGATGCTAAGAAGATACTCGCATCATAAAAGCGTTGCGCTTTTTGGGCATGCGCCGGATGTTTATACCTTTGCTCTAAACCTTGCGAAAAAGAACGATATAAAAGAACTGAGAATGCATTTTCATAATTCAAGCGTTTGTAAGATCAATTATGACATGAAGAGCGAGACAGGTTCATTCGACTGGTTCCTTGATGCAAATACGATGAAACTGTTTAAAGGGTAAGATCAGAAATTATTGAACGGAACAGGCGTAAAGGATACGGTGAACATAAACAAAGCGAACAGGCCCAGCGCTCTTCTGCCGGCGCCGATAGGTTCAGGGTCATAAATAGGCGGATGGTCTAATTTTATAACAAAGAACATTAGAAGCGACCACAGGAACCAGCTGCTAAGTCCATACCCTTCAAGAAAATGAATTCCGGCAAACTGAACCAATCCCGCGACCCCCATTAAAAGAGTTAAAATAAAGAAGACTCTCGCAATAATTCTGTGTTTGCTTCCAAGAAGCGAATAGGCAATGTGCCCGCCATCAAGCTGGCCGACCGGCAATAAATTCAGAGCAGTTACCAGCAATCCGAACCATCCTACACAAAGAAAAGGATAATGATACATTTCGTTCATAGGCGGCAGGAACACGCTGGGCGAACTTGTTAACAGTTTCGCCAATCCTAAATACATTAGATTTGCTCCAAACGAAAATCCTGTCGTCGGAACGCCCATAGACATGTATTCCGGATGAATCTTAAAAATATAATCGAATGGCGGCAAGTGAGTCATTCCGTATATAAGAAATCCCAATGCGACAATAAAGCCGGCAATTGGCCCCGCAATACCGATATCAAAAAGCGCTTTCTTAGTTCTTGAAGGTGACTGCATCCTGATAACTGCTCCCATTGTTCCAAACGGATTTAAAAAAAGCGGGAAAGGAATATAGTATGGAAGCGTAACCTTAACTTTATGTATTCTGGCGGCAAAATAATGCCCGAATTCATGAGAGCTGAGGAATACTAATATAAGTATGGCATAAGTCAGCCCGAATTTGAAATTACTTAGGTCGTACGGGTCTCTGTTAAGCCAGGCAACACCGGCAAACGTGGTTGTAAAAAAAGTTAATACAATTAATAAAATATTTAGCCAGATCCCGAATCTTGGACGTTTGGGAGTTTGTTCTATAGTGTCATATGGCTGGCTAAAGCTCTGGTAGTATTGTGTGTTTTTATCCTGTTCTTCCAAAATTTCATTTTTATATAAGATACAAATTTAGAAATACGTTTCTTGTCAAAAAAGGCGAAACAATTTGCACAAGAGCATTACCTCGCCACGCGCCCCGCCAAAAACGGTAAACTCGGTGCGCTTCCGCCTCTCCCAAACGGAAAGTGGTAATAAAACAATTATCTGATTTTTTTCCTGTTTCTTATTGAAATATTGCTAAATATATTGCCCGCAGATAATGACCATGATCCGTGCCCTCTCATTTAAATGCTGAATATTGTTGTCGAAATAAAGCTTTAAGAAAAATTCTAAGATCAAAGTATGTTTAAAATCTTATACATATTTGCGGCAGCGTTAATGTTTCAGGCTGTATTGTTTTCACAATGGAGCGTAATAAGTTCATTACCGGGGGCAAGCGTTAATGATGTTGTCATATCGGGTAATACGCTTTACTCGGGAACGTATAACGGAGTTTTCAGATCTACAGACGGCGCTACGAGCTGGCAGCCCGTCAACAGCGGTTTGAATAATACGCAAGCGCTAACGGTTTATCAGCTTTTGCTTACGGGCGGAGTTCTGTATGCAGCCACAGTGGACGGGATATACAGATCGTCAAACCTGGGCTCCAACTGGATAAAAAAGAGCGATGGTATTGTAGTTGGCGGCGGCGCATCATATACATTCGCTGAATCCATATTTGAAAATGCCGGGGTTCTGTATACCGGCACATATACGGGCATTTATAGTTCAACTAACAGCGGCGATAACTGGGTTGTAACTAATATCAGCGGTTCTGACATTGATGCAAAGAATTTTTTGAATTATAACGGAACTATATTTGCCGCACGTGAAAGCATAAATATTCCGGGCAGCTATAAATCAACAGATAACGGCTTTACATGGGCGCCGTTTAGTATCAACAGTACATATTTACCTGCAATCACATTTTTTAACGATGGAGCCCGGTTATATGCAGGCACCATAGACGGAGTCTGGCTTTCAACTAACAACGGGTTAAACTGGGTATCGCGCAACCAGGGATTATCGCAGGACCCTTACAGTACAAGCATAATCAGAGCAAACGGAGTTTTGGTTACGTCATTAAAATTCGGCGGCTCCGGAATCTTCAGCTCTACAAACGATGGCGCCATTTGGAATGATTTCGGGACAGGGCTTCCGTTCCTTAATGAAATTTCAAAATTGATGATATTCAACAATAATATTCTTGCCGCCACATCGGGAGGATTATACAAAAGAAACATAAACGACCTAAACGGTATCACAGCGGTTTCGTCCGAAATACCTTCATCATTCGCTTTGCGGCAAAATTATCCGAATCCGTTTAATCCGAATACTAAAATCAGGTTCCAGGTTGCAAAATCAAGCTCCGTTAAAATTACAGTATGTGACGCACTTGGAAGAGAAATTTCAGCCCTTGTAAATGAACAGCTTAATCCCGGAACATATGAAATAAATTTTGACGGCAGCGCTCTCTCGTCGGGAATCTATTTCTATGTATTGAAAGCTGAGAGCTTTTCGGAAACCAGAAAAATGCTGATAATTAAGTAACAATAGTTACTGATTAGTAGTCCCTGCTTTACCGGGGATTTTGTTAAAGCAATTCTCGTTTTTCTTATTTAAAGCGTTTAAACCCATAATTTCAAATCATCCCTGAAACAACTGCATTCCATTATTTTCGCGTTTGTGCCGGTTAATGGACAGATTTATGAATTTAATTTCTGATACAATTCCGCTAATTTCGTGTCTTATTATCAATAAATTATTAATGAATTCCCAAATGCGGGAATGACGATAGGGGAGATGAGTTTTGAAACAAAGAACGCTTGCAATTTTAAAACCGGATTGCATTGAAAAGAAAGTCCAGGGAAAAGTGATTCAGCGCATTTTAGATGCAGGATTCGAAATTAAAGGTATGAGACTTTTAAGATTAACAAAAGAATCAGCTCAAAAATTTTACGCGGTTCACAAAGAACGTCCGTTCTATAATGATTTGGTCAATTACATGACTTCCGGCCCGGTTGTGCCAATGTGCCTCGAAAAAGAGAATGCCGTTGAAGATTACAGGAAGCTGATAGGCGCAACAAATCCTGCAAACGCCGAAGAAGGAACTATCAGGAAAATGTACGCTGATTCGGTTGAGCGCAATATTGTTCACGGTTCCGATTCACCGGATAATGCAAAGATAGAAATTGCGCATTTTTTTAAAGATGAAGACCTGGTATAATACTCTGATTTGAGTTTTGAGATTTTACCCGGTGTTTTCTTAGTAAAAGCGCCGGGTTTTTTAATTTTAACCTGATTTAAATTTGCAGGTATTGACAAATTAAACACATTGCCTTATATTTACAGGTAATCACTACTAATTTCCTAAATAAATAAGCTATTACAGCTAAATTGCCTTACCGAATAAGGCAACAGAAGTAAAGATGACAAACGGATTTGATGAAATAGACCTGAGGATACTGGATTTGCTTCAGGAAAACGCAAGGATAAAAAGGAACGAGATAGCCGAAGAGATAGGGCTATCCATTCCCTCGGTAACAGACCGCCTCAATAAGCTTGAAGATAACGGCATAATTGAAAAATACCTTACAAAGCTCAACCACAAATCTCTTGGGAAAGATATAACCGCATTTATATTCATATCAAGCGAGTCATCCGCACATTATAACGATTTTATTAACCACGTGATTCACACGCCTGAAATACTTGAATGCCACTCGGTTACCGGCGACGGCTCGCACGTTTTAAAAATACGTACAGCCAATACTACATCATTGGAAAAACTTCTTGCTAAGATACAGTCATGGAAAGGCGTGCGTTCTACAAGAACATCAATTGTTCTCACCTCGCATAAAGAAAGCTTGAAATTAGATTTGCCAAAATTAAATAAGAAATAAAATTTTTTAGAAGAATAATTAATATGCTTTATAAAAATTCCCTTCAATTAACGAAGGGACTAAAAGGAGAAAACAAATGAAAGTTAATTCAGCTGCGGTAAAAAAAGTCATGGATATGGTAAAAAAACATGACGTGAAAATGATCGATTTCCGGTTCACTGATCTGCCCGGGCAGTGGCAGCATTTCAGCATTCCGGTAGGCACATTTGAAGAAAAAATGTTCGAAGAAGGGCTTGGCTTTGACGGCTCATCAATAAGAGGCTGGCAGGCTATAGACGAATCAGATATGCTTATTTTCCCTGACCCGACTACCGCCAATATCGACCCGTTTATTACGATGAAGAACCTCAGCATGGTTTGCGATATTTATGACCCGATGACAGGCAAAGCTTACAGCCGCGATCCAAGGTATGTTGCAAGAAAGGCCGAAGAGTATCTGCGTTCAACTAAAATTGCAGATTCAATTTTGTGCGGTCCGGAAGCGGAATTTTTTATTCTTGACCACGTTGCATACAATGTAAATGAATTCAGCAGCTGGTATCATGTTGATTCGAGAGAAGGATTCTGGAATTCAGGAACAGAAAAAGAAGCTAACCTCGGCCATAAGATACGCCAGAAAGAAGGATACTTCCCGGTTCCTCCGGCGGATTCAACAAACGATGTAAGGAATGAAATGGTAAAACATCTCTTAGCTGCAGGTATTGAAGTAGAGACACAGCATCATGAAGTTGCAACCGGCGGCCAGGCTGAAATTGATTACAAGTACTGCCCATTGCTTCATTGCGCGGATAACATGATGATGTTCAAATACATTATAAAAAACACAGCAAGAACTTTTGGCAAGACGGCGACATTCATGCCCAAACCCATATTCGGTGATAACGGAAGTGGCATGCATGTTCACCAAAGTCTGTGGAAAGACGGTAAGCCGTTATTTGCAGGAAAAGAATATGCAGGCATCAGCCAGATGGCTTTATATTATATTGGCGGATTGCTTAAACATGCTCCTGCTTTACTGGCATTTACCAACCCCACAACAAATTCATATAAAAGGCTTGTTCCCGGTTATGAAGCGCCTGTAAACTTAGCTTATTCAAAACGCAACAGAAGCGCTGCTATCAGGATTCCGATGTACTCTGAAAATCCGAAAGCAAAGAGACTTGAATTCAGGTGCCCCGACGGAACAGCAAATCCATACCTTGCATTTTCAGCAATGCTTATGGCAGGGTTAGACGGTATCGCCAATAAAATTCATCCGGGAGATCCGATGGAACATGATATATACGCACTCAGCGATAAAGAGCTTAAGAAAGTTCCGCAGGCTCCGCATTCACTTGAACGCGCTCTGGGATTTCTTGAAAATGATCATGAATTCCTTCTTAAAGGCGGAGTGTTCACCCAGGATTTAATTGATACATGGATTGAATACAAGATGGAAAAAGAAGTTAAGCAAATGCAGCTTCGTCCGCATCCGTATGAATTCCATTTGTATTATGAAGTCTAATTTCAGTTAACAATTAGCAGTTAACAGTTAACAAACAGCAAAGGAAGGTAAAACATAAATAAGCAAAAGTAAAAAGAAAAAAGCAAAACGAATATTTAAGAAGAGGGCAGAAATGTCCTCTTTTTTTTACTTGGTGAATGATTCGTGTAATTCTTGATAGGAAACCCCCCTCTGAATCTCCCCTCTACGAGTCTTCGACTCGAAGAGTCGTAGACCCGATGGGAGGACAAAGCCTCGCCAATGTTAGTGTTATCACCAACATCTAAATCTTTGAGATAATATCAAACTCTTATAATTATCTTTATTCATGTAATTCGATTTAATTCGTGAAATTCGTGGGGGTAATTCGTGTTCGGAAAACCAAATCAAACAAAATTTCGTTATATTTATTAACGAAATACAAAAAGATTGGAAAAATTAACAATTAGACATTTATTAAAAGCTATGTTTTTAATATCTTTGATGATATTTTTATCAAGCTGTTCGTTTATGTCAAAAAATCTCACAAGCGAACAACAATCAAACAAAAAAATCTATAAGGATTCGGTAATGACAACAAACGTTGATACGGCAATATTTGCCGGAGGCTGTTTCTGGTGCTCAGAAGCTATGTTTGAAGAACTAAAAGGCGTTCAGTCGGTTGAATCAGGTTACTCCGGCGGCACGGTTGCAAATCCTTCATACGAACAGGTATGCACCGGCACAACCGGGCACGCTGAATCAATCCGCATAATATACGACCCGTCGGTAATAACTTATGATGACCTGCTGAAAATATTTTTTACGACGCATGATCCAACGACTTTAAACCGCCAGGGCGCGGATGCCGGCACACAATACCGCTCGGCAATTTTCTATCTTAACGACAAGCAGAAAGAAACCGCTGAGAAAGTAAAGAAAGATTTTGCTCCGACAATATGGGATGACCCGATAGTAACTGAAATAACAGCTTATAAAAACTTTTATAAGGCTGAAGATTATCACCAGGGATATTACGACCAGAACCCTAATGAGGGTTATTGCAGAGTTGTGATAACGCCTAAGGTGAAAAAATTCAGGGAAGAATTTAAGGAAAAGCTGAAACAATGAATTGAGTGAAAAGTGAAAAGGCAAAAGTGAAAAGAGAAAAAGCAAAAACAGAAGTCAGAAGTAAAAAGTGAACACCTCCCTCTCCTCTTGGGAGAGGGACCGAGGGTGAGGGGTGAAAAAGCAAAAGGCAGACGTGAAACGACAATAGTAAAGACGGAAAAGAAAAAAAGGACAAACAAACTGGAAACCAAATATAGAAAGGAGCTTAAACGCTCCTTTTTTATTCATTTCATCCGATGACTCCAGCGTCATCGGATGAATCAAAATCCGGAACAAAACCCCCCTTAGTTAAGTAAACATAACTAACTAAAGGAGAGGCAATGAAACACGAAAATTTATTCAAAATTTACATTCCTGAACCCTGTCACGAAGACTGGGAAAAGATGACGCCCAACAAACAGGGCGCATTTTGCAGCTCATGCTCAAAAACAGTAGTGGATTTTTCCAATAAATCCGATAAGGAAATTGAAGAATTCATGCTCTGTAATCAGGACAAGAAGATATGCGGCAGGTTTAAGGTTGTACAGGTAGATGAAATGCCCCGCCTTAAAATTGAAGCTCCGAAAATTCACTTTCCGGGATATTTGTTCCCGCTCTCATACTCCCCGGTTCGCGCATTTGCTATGGCGCTTTTTGTAGTCGCATCTGTTGCGCTTGCGGGATGCAGTAACTCAGATGGAAGCATCTCGGGAGAAAAAGATAACCAGCAAATCGAGCGCCGGCTTACAGGAGCGGTTGAATATAAGCCCGATACTAATGCAATCAAAAACTACAATGTTACTGATACGACTGATCAGAAGGCGCAATTAAACTGCAACCAGCAACTGATGGGCGGCGTAAGCGTAAATTGGGTAAAAAATCACGATTCTACCGCTGTTAAGATTGATACAACTCAGGAAATCCGAATGCTGGGAGAAGTTTATATAAAACCGGATACAACAAAGGAAATCAACCAGGATACTTTAAAGATCAACGAAAACCCAAAGGTCAAAATGGGGATGATAAAGAAAGTTGAGAACAAAGAAAAGAAAGAGTATTTAAAGGGGGATGTGTATATAAAGCAGTAAAAGTTTGGAAAATCAATATATCAGCGCTTTATAAAACAGAATCGCTCATAATCATACATTACAAACATTATCAGAAATTCTTTTCTGGATCCCCGCTTTCGCGGGGATGACAAAAAAAGAATCCAATCTGGTTTCCCGCCTTCGCGGGGATGACAAAAAAACTACTTGATAAGTATCTTTGATTTTAACTGACTCTGCATTACTTTAATTTCGCTATCACACCAGGCAATAAATCCGGAATCTGCTGATTTTGCTTTTCTAACCTCAATCAAATTTACAAGATTTGCCGTTACTTCTTCATCGGATGAAACAGGCGCCAAATTAATAAAACTTACAAAACTTTCAAAATCGGTTTCCTTAACATCGGTTAAAGCCGACATAAATGCAATAAGCGGAATCTTATCCTGCGGTATCGGCGGAAATGCATTATCGGTTAGAAGCATCATTGGAAGCTGCGGAAACTTCCGCATATTATCAGCAGCTGTGAATCTTGCGCCGTAATATGGAAAGTCCAGCATCTTAATAAGCGCGCTGAAACTTTCCGGCGTAACATAATTTCCCAAAGCAAAAGCTATATCCTTATTGTATAATTTTTTCTCAGATCTCTCGTCTGCAAGCACCGCTAATCTTTTTGATACTTTATTAATAAAGTTTACATCGGTTATATCATACTTTATTTTCCCGAGCGCGTTTATTGCTGATGCACGAACGCGATAATTATCATCGTATGTAAGCTGAAGTAAAATTTCTTTCCCTTCAGGATTTCTTGTCTCCCCGAAAATATAACATGCAAAGCTTACTTCAGGCTGCGTCATTGAGTTTTTATCTTCAAGATATTTCTTCAGCTTCCCGATCAACGCAGCGCTTAGCGGCCTCTGAATAGTTTGCGACAGCGTCCGCATTACCTGTGTTTCCCGCGCATCATCTGTTCCAAGCCGCGTTAATGCATATTCCGAAGCGCCTATGCTGTCCTCAAACAATTTTCTGTATCCATAATCCTGCCAAAGCGAAAACCGCGGCTCAATTGTTTTAGCCATGAGGAAATAATCAGCAACGGAATAACTTCTGCTTGAATCCATCTTCACTTTAAAATTATTGCCACTCTGCTGTGATACCTGGTCAGTCAGCCAGTAGTCATTAAACACGCCCCATGTGGATGAATTAATCATCGAGCTATCAGGCCCGGGTTGGGAGTAAAAATCGTTGCCAGACATATCCAGCAAAACGCCGATGCTTCCGTATTCCCTGCGTGGATTCCCGTAACCGCGCGTATTTCTGGGATCCTTGTTAAGGTAGCCATCCGTGCCGCTTTCGTCTATCAATATGCCGATACCATCGGCATTTCCTGCGCCTTGTGAAAGCGAATACGCTGAATAATTATCATTACCTTTAACATCCCACAGTAACCCAAAACCAAAATCATGCCCGCAGCCCTGTGATACGCCGTCTGACTGGTAAAAATCCCACCCATCGTAATCTTTAAGTAAACCAATAGCTAAATGAATACCGGCGCCCTGACAGTATTGATAGCCATTGTATTTATCATGCCCTGATTTATCCACAATAGCGCCAAGCGAATACCAGTAACCTCCGCCCTGCCCGAAAATATCCGCATCATAAATATCATTGCCGCCACCCTCTATTATAAGTCCAATGCCCCCGGCGAAATATGGACGCAAACCAAGTCCGTACCCTTGGCACATTGAAACGTAATGATCGTTGTATCTTCCAATATCCAATGAGCGTGAGTCGACTAAATAAGAATCATTCCCTTCGTTTTCAATGATAGCGCCAACGCCTTCTGTAAAACCAAATCCCTGTGAATAAGAGTTTGCTATGTATACATCATTTCCTTTTCTGTCTATAATGAGTCCCACACCAAAACATCCGGCGCCTTCGCAGAATGAAAGTCCGCGGTAAGTATCGTTTCCGCTTTCATCATAGATTAATCCTAGTCCGCCGATAGCAGCTCCCAGATTCCCTGCTCCTGTTGCCTCATAAATATCGTCGCCTTCTTTATCGAAAATAAAACTTGATGAAAATAATCCGCCCGCCAGAGCAAAGCTGCTTTTTGTTCTGTATGTATCGTTGCCTGCTAAGTCGATTATACAGCTGAATCCGCCAAAGCTATCTTTTTCATTTTCTATATTGTAAACATCATCGCCGCCAACGTCAATTATAAAATCAAAATGTCCGTTGTATACATTTTTTCCGGGGCCACCAATGGCAATGCGGATCCCGTCTTTATCATAATAAAAATAAAAATCGCCCTGAACGTGTTCGTTGTTGATGTAACTTAGATTGTTATTTTTAAGTTGATCTGCCAGTCCATAATATTCCATGCATTCCTGGAGCATTGATACTGAATTAGACATGATCATATGCATATTCAGTTTACTCAAAAGATCCATAGTTCTTTTCGAAATTACTGTCGAAGAATCCCGAAGGGCATTATATTTAAAAATATCATAATTTGAAGGGTCATCATTCTCAGATTCTTCAAGTATTGAAAGCAGGTTTTGCTTCAAAAACTTTTTTTCATCTGTTGACAAAACGCTTAAAAGCTTGTCCCGGGCTTTATTGTTTCTGCTAACCATTTTTACAAGTATGTTACCCAGTACCTCTGCATCGTTCGAAGATATATATTCAGCATATACTTCATAGCTTTTTTGGTCGAGCATATCATTAAACAGAAGCCTTGTCGTGTTATACAGATCTTTTTTCAGGAATTTATCCAGACTATCCAGCCATGTCATAGCCCTTAGCGGATGCACCATCATATCTTTAACAAGCGG
>CAZMRG010000048.1:0-17959 GCA_964568655.1 uncultured Ignavibacteriales bacterium
GTTACACATAATAAGCGACGTTTTTGTAAAAACAAAGTTTGATGAGATAATTCCTGTATCAGCCAGAAAGAAATTTAATATTGAAGATTTCCTGAAAACAGTTGAAAAGTATATTCCGGAAAACGAATTTTATTTTGATGAAAAAACGATTGCCACGCAGCCTGAGAAGTTTTTTGTGGGTGAGATTATACGGGAATACGCATTAAGACTTTACAAAGAAGAAATTCCGTATTCGATATTTATAGAAATTGAGGAATTTAAAGAGCGCGAAAAGGGCAAAGATTATATCAGGGCCAATATCATAATAGAAAAAGAATCGCAGAAGGGTATTATAATAGGCAAGGGAGGCGATATGCTGAAGCATCTCGGCGAACTGGCCCGCAAGGATATTGAAGAATTCCTTGGAAGAGATGTCTTCCTCGAACTGTTTGTGAAAGTAAAGCCAAACTGGAAAAACGACGAGGATTTTTTGAAAAGAAATTTTTCTAACCAAAGCGCATTTTCGAATTAAAAGACCGGATGGATAATAACGCGAACATATTTGCAGGGTACAGGAAAAAAGTTGATGAGTGTTTGGTGAATTATCTGAAACATGAAACTGAGCGCTCAAGATATTCACTGAACAAGAGCAAGTACCCGTATTCGCTTTATGATCCGTTGAATTACATTATGTCCGGCGGCGGCAAACGTATCAGGCCTATTGTTATGATGCTTGCCTGCGAAGCGTTCGGCGGTAATCCTGATGAAGCCCTGGGTGCGGCGATTGCGATTGAGATACTTCATAATTTTACGCTTGTCCATGATGACATCATGGATAATGCCGATACAAGGCGCGGAAGAGATACTATTCACAGGAAATGGGATACTAATGCGGCGATACTGGTAGGGGATGAGCTTATTGGACTTTCATACCGTTCGCTGCTAAAGACAAGATCTTCCAGGATTCAGGAAGTAGTCGCCACATTTACCGACGGGGTTATTGAAGTCTGCGAGGGCCAGGCCCTTGATAAGGAATTTGAGATAAGCGCCGATGTTTCTTTGGCTGATTACATTATCATGATTCGAAAGAAAACAGCGGAGCTGCTCAGAACTTCAGCGCTGATCGGCGCGATAATAGCCAACGCAGATGAGAACGGGCTTAAAACCATAAGCAGCTATTCTGAAAATATCGGGCTGGCATTCCAGATACATGATGATTTGCTCGACGTAATAGCAGATGAATCAGAATTTGGCAAGAAAATCGGCGGCGATATTCTGGAAAAGAAAAAAACATATTTATACCTGAAAACGCTTGAGATTATGGACGATAAAAACGGTAAAAAGTTTGCCGAACTGTACAGTTCGGATATTGAGCCGAATGAAAAGATAAATCGGGTAATTGATACATATAGATCGGTTTGCGCGATTGAAGCCGCAAAAAAAGAGATAAAGGCCTACACCGAAAAAGCTGATGAGAATTTGAATAGTATCGGCTCGGAAAGTTCAAAAAAGACGCTGTCTTTGTTTTCCCAAATGCTTTTAAACAGGAACTACTAAGCTTAATGATAGAAAAAGTAGTTCCCATAGTAAATAAGGCAGGAATGCACACTAGGCCGGCCTCTGTTCTGGTAAAAATAGCTTCAAAGTATAAATCAGATTTTTACATAGTTAAAGATGGTTTCCAGATCAACGGGAAGAGTATTATAGGCGTCATGTCTTTAGCGGCGGAATACGGTTCAAATGTAACTCTGATATTTGACGGGTCCGATGAAAAAAAAGCGTCGGAAGAGATCGCAAAATTTTTCGAAGATGGTTTTGGAGAATTATAAACAGGAAACAGCTTGATCATTTTACAGGAAGAAATATATAAAGGATTGCCGGCATCGAAAGGAATTTCGATAGGGAAGCCATTTATATATAAGTCGGTTATCCCAAAGTATGACGGTTCGCCTGAAAGAGTAATCATAAGAAGAGAAGCCGATAGTTACAAAGAAGCCGTCGAGCGCTCGATACGCGAGTTAAAGAAGATATTTATTCTGGCTAAAGAGAAGCTGGACGCAAAAAATCTCCTGATATTCGAGGCGCAGCTTTCATTCCTTCATGACGAGATCTTCCATAAGAAAATATTGGAACGGATCAGGACAGAGAAAAAGCCTGCTTTCCTGGTATTTGGCGAAGAAATAAAAGTGATAGAAAATATGCTCATCGCTTCGCAGGATGATTATATAAAGGAAAAAGTAAACGACCTTGAAGATATCAAGGCGCGGGTTTTAAGGAATATTGTAAAAGAGAAACTGATCTCGAAAATTGAAGAGAATTGCATAGTCATCGCGAAGAACCTTACTCCCGCTGACACTATTTTATTCAGCGACAGAAAGCTTCTTGGATTTGCCACCGATATAGGAGGAACTAATTCGCATGTCGCGATAATCGCGCGTTCGCTTAATCTCCCTGCGGTGGTCGCTATGGGAGATATTTCAACTCATGTCAGCCCTACGGATTTTCTGATAATAGACGGTTACAAAGGCCTTGTAATAAAAAATCCGTCTCAGGAATCTATACAGCGCTACAAGGAACAGATAAAGAGAAACAATTCATTCGAGAAGAGCCTGAAAGAAGTTGAAAAACTTCCTACCGAAACTAAAGACGGCGTAAAAATTGAACTTAACGTAAATCTGGAATTCAATAAAGAGCTGGATTACGTGCTCACTCATGCAGGCTGCGGAGTTGGATTGTACCGCACCGAACATATGTTTTTGGCGGCGGGAGACTTCCCTACGGAAGAAGCGCAGAATAAGCAGTATAAAATGTTAGCCGATAGGTTATATCCGCATGTCGTCACAATAAGGACTTTTGATATCGGCGGCGATAAGCTTCTGCCCGATTCCCAAAAAGAAGCCAACCCGTTTTTAGGATGGCGCGGTATCAGGATCTGCCTGGATAAACCCGATGTATTCCTTGCGCAGCTTAGGGCCATTCTCAGGGCTTCGAAAAAGGAAAATATCAGGATCATGTTTCCAATGATTGCAAGCGTTGAAGAAGTTTGGAAAATAAAAGAAGCGCTGGCAAAGGCTAAAGAAGAGTTAAGAAAAAAAGGAACGCGTTTTGATGAGCATATTAAAATTGGCGTGATGATAGAAGTGCCTTCCGCAGTATACGTTGCTGATTCTATTGCGAAGGAAGTTGATTTCTTCAGCGTAGGCACTAATGATTTGGTGCAATACCTTTTAGCCGTCGATAGGGATAGCAGCCTGGTATCAGGCTTATATCAGCAGTTCCATCCCGCAGTAATCAAGGCGCTCGCTGCAATTGTGAAGAGCGCTAAGAAAAATAACATTTCGGTAAGCGTCTGCGGCGAAATGGCGGGCGACCCTAGCGCCGTTTCGTTGTTAATCGGACTGGGCGTGGATGAACTCAGCGTTGAAAGTTCCGCGTTCCTAAGGATTAAGAAATTAATAAGGTCTGTAAATTTTGCTGAGGCGAAACAAGTTGCCGCTAATGCATTGAAACTGGAAGAAGAAAGTAAGATCAAAGATTATTTGGTGGATTCATATAACAGCCTGATAAATGCAAACTAAATGAATGAGTCAGAAATAAAGCTCTATGATAATTTTAATATGTTCTCTGTCCTGGCCGGATTCGGCGAGCAGATAGAAGAAGCCGTTATCATAGGTTCTAATCTTGAACCTTCAGCTGACTTAGGTAAGGTTAACAACATTATCATTTGCGGACTGGGCGGGTCTGCAATTGGCGGCGATCTGCTGAGAAGTTATCTTCATTATGAATGCAAGGTTCCTATTTTTATCAACCGCAATTATTTTCTCCCCGCATTTGCAGATGAAAGTACGCTGGTAATTATTTCAAGTTATTCCGGAGATACGGAAGAATCGCTTTCATCATACGAGGATGCCGTAAAAAAAGGCTGTAAGATAATTTGTTCAACCTCGGGCGGAAAACTAGCTATATTGGCCGAGACACAGAACAGGCTTACGATCAGGCTGCCAAGAGGGTACCAGCCAAGATGCGCTTTGGCGTATTCTTTTTTCCCCATGCTTATGCTGTTCGGCAAACTGGGATTAATTGAAGATAAAACGCCCGGCATTTTTAATGTAATCGACCTGATGAAAAGAAGAGCGTTTCAGTTTTCTCATCTGGATGAATCCAGAAATAATGCCATAAGGATTGCAAAACATCTGCAGGGTAAAATTCCTGTCATTTATTCTTCATGTGATTTATTAGATATTGCAAACTTAAGGTGGCGCTGCCAGATAGAAGAGAACGCCAAATGCCTGGCTTACGGCAATTTGATTCCGGAAATGAATCATAACGAGATAGTTGGGTGGCAGCAGAATCCTGAAGTGACAAAGAATTTTGCCATTATATTTTTATACGATAAAGATGATAATCCGCGTATCTCTAAAAGGATGCATGTTACGATGGACCTCATAAAAGAGAACAGCGGTTTGCAGGTTGAAGTTGACGGGGAGGGAAATACAAAGCTCGAGAGGATTTTTGATGTAATATATATTGGAGACTGGGTCAGTTATTACCTTGCGATATTTTATAAACAGGATCCGTCGCCTATCGAAAAAATAAATATTCTTAAAAACAAATTGATGGAGAGTTAGCGCCGTGTGGATTGAGATTTTAATAGCTGCAATTAAAATAGGGGTTGTAGTAGGGGTTTTGCTGATGGGAGTAGCGTATTCGGTTTATGCCGAGCGCAGGGTATCTGCTCTTATTCAGAACAGGTATGGACCCAACAGGGTTGGACCCGAGGGCCTGTTTCAGCCGTTTGCTGATGTGCTTAAACTGGTTCTAAAAGAAGATATTGTGCCAACAAAGGCGAATAAGGCTATACATACTCTTGCACCAATGATTTCTATATTCGTGGCTCTAACAACCATTGCCGTGGTGCCGTTCGGAAATGTTATCCATTTATTCGACAGAGACATATCTTTGCAGATTACGGATGTGAACGTTGGGATTTTATATATACTCGCGCTCACTTCACTCGGAGTGTATGGAATAACATTAAGCGGCTGGTCGTCAAATAACAAGTATTCATTATTCGGAGGCTTGAGATCAAGCGCTCAGATGATAAGCTATGAGCTCTCTATGGGGCTGGCCGTTGTTGGCGTTGTTTTGATAACCGGCTCGCTTAGCCTTCAGGATATTGTGGTCCACCAGTTTGGCTGGAAGTGGAACTTAGTTCTGCAGCCGGTGGGATTCATTATTTTTCTTATTTCGTCATTCGCAGAAACAAACAGAACGCCTTTTGACCTTCCGGAGGCTGAGCCTGAACTGGTTGGCGGATACCATACCGAGTATTCAAGCATGAAGTTCGCACTGTTTTTCCTGGCTGAGTATGCAAACATGATAGTTGCATCTGCTGTAATTACAACTTTATATCTCGGCGGATGGCAATTCCCTTATTTGCAGACATTCGGATTTCCTCCGATGGTTGTAGCTCTTCTGCAGGTTTTGATGTTTGTGCTGAAAGTTATTTTCATGGTGTTATTTTTTATCTGGGTAAGGTGGTCCATTCCGCGTTTCAGGTATGACCAGTTAATGAACGTTGGATGGAAAATACTTTTACCCCTGGCTTTGCTTAATATTATTGTAACGGCTATTATTGTAATGTTGACTAATAAACCGTAGTGTTTTTAAATTAATTATTTTGTTCACATTTTAATTTACATTGTCATGAAAAGATCATTAATTCTATCTATCGCATTTTTTTTGTTTTTGTTTAAGCTCTCATATTCTCAATCTTACGATTTCGACCTTCAGGATCTTGACGGAAATTCCGTGAAGCTCTCCCAAATGCTTGCCAAAGGGCCGGTGCTTCTTCAGTTCTGGGCAACATGGTGCGTACCGTGCAAAGAAGAGATGAAACAGATAAACGCTATCTGGGAAAAGTATAAAGATTCAGGTTTCGGCTATATTGCTGTAAGCATAGACGACCAGAAAACATATTCTAAAGTAAAACCATACATCGAAAGCAAAGGATACAAGTTCACTGTTGTGTATGACGCTGACCAGAATGTATTTAAAACATTCGGCGGGCAGGATCCTCCGTTTTCGGTCTTGATATCAAAAACCGGCGACATTATAAAAACATATGCAGGTTTTCTGCCGGGCGACGACGCCAAGCTTGATGAAGACGTGAAGGGCGCGCTGGGAGATAAGGGGAAGAATTGAACATGAAGAGAATTTTTACGATTGTTATTTTTGCAGTTATATTGCTCTCAGGTTCCGCTTTTTCGCAGCTTAAACTTAATGTCAGGGTCTCGGCTAACAACCAGTTCAGGTATGGCAACGGCACAGAGATCATCACAACATTCGCGAACCCAAAAACATATTTTGAAGAACTTGGCGATGTAAGGCTATTTGTAAATGATTTTGTTGCAGGGGTGAGGTATGAGCTTGACGACCCTATTGAATTCGGAAAAGGTACTAAAGGTATCTCAAGCAGGTACTTTCAGTATAAAAAGAGCGATTTTGACGTGACCCTGGGTAATTTCTATGACTTATATTCAAGAGGGCTCTCGTTCAACGCGTTTGAAGCAAGGGGCCTTGGTATAAATATGCAGATGGATGGTTTGCGAGTGAATTATAAAAAGACGTTTAAGAACAATATGAAACTTGACGCCAAAATAATTGGCGGCGATTTGAACTACATTGATTTTCTGGATACCAGCAGGACAGAAAAATACGCTATCAGAGGCGGCAATTTTATGTTTACGCCAATCAAATTTGCAACAGTTGGCGGTTCTTATTTATTTGTAAAAGGCAGCGTTCCGCTGGGTTCTTACAGTAACGATATTACCGCTGAGATATTTGAAGGAAATCTTGGATTGAATTTCAAGGGAGTAGATTTCTACACTTCTTATGCGAACAAGAAAACAATAACGGTTCCAAACGCACTGTTCAGTAAATCGCAGGGTCCAAGAGGCGACGCGTTGTACAGCACAATTGCATATACACGGACCGGTTTTGGAATTACGCTTGACTATAAAAATTACAGGTTTAACGTTGTTAAGCCAAATGAGCGCAGCACGGATAGTCCGGTAAAGCCGCTGCCATTCCAGGTAGCGCCGCCTTGTATAAAGGAATATTCATCCACTTTGCTCTCAAGGTATCCGCATACGGTTGATTTTGGAGATGAAGTTGGGTTTCAGCTTGATGTAATTTATACCCCAAGCCCGAAGCTTACTTTAAATTTCAATTCATCTCTTTCGAGCAGGCACTACGATTACCGGGATATCGATACTACTGTGCTTACAAGCTACCAGCGTATTGACAGAAGTAATGCGTTTCTGCCGTCAACAAAGAATCCATACTCACCGTATTGGGAACTTTATATGGAAGCGGAGTATTCAGCAAGAAAAGACCTGACAGTAAAAGTCGCCGCGGGTCGCCAGTCATCTGTGGTTTACAGTATAGTTGACCCGGCAAGCAATGACATTATCCGGGCGACCACTATTCCTGTTGAAATTAAGTACGACTTTATGAAGTTATACAGTGTGAAGGCTGAAATCGAACAACAGTGGGTTTATAATTCGCTTAGAGCGGCGGATGAGACTAATTTTTATAATGAATTCATTTCAGTGGCAGTTTCAAGATCGCCCAGCCTGGTTTTGGCCGGCAGCGTTGAGTTTTCGACAGATAAAGAGGATCCGTCAGGCAAGAAATTCTGGGCCAGCGGAGAAATAACGTATAAGTTCAATTCATCAAATGCCGCGACATTTTCGTACGGAAGCGAACGGGGCGGATTGAAATGTACCAGCGGTATTTGCCGTTATGTAAATCCGTTTAAAGGATTCAGGTTAACAATAACAAATAATTTTAATTGATATGAGACTAAAGAGAATATTACTAGCTTTACCCTTGCTGGCGATGGCATTTTATAACGGATGTGAAAGCAACGACGCGGTGACCAGTTCAGTGTACATCCCGCAGCCGGTCAATAAAAAAGTGCTTGTGGAGTTTTTCACTAATGCTTATTGCCAGCCCTGTGTTAACGCACATAATTACCTGGACCAGGTTAATGCAGTCGGCGGCGTCACGCTGAACGATACGAGTATTATTATAGTCAGTTACCACGCCAAGAGTCCAAATCCGGCTGACTCGCTTTATCAGGCGAATACTACACAAAGCGATGCAAGGTTCACATATTACGGAGTTCAGCAGACAGGCACTCCAAATTGCCAGACCGATGGAGTATATATGGGGCAGTTCTCATCGACCGACTATACTGCATTGATAAACGCCGAGTTCGAGACTCCAAAATATCTTAATGTTGCTTTAACGAATAACTTTAACGGAACAGATTCAGGAACGATTACCGCCAACATTACAGATCTTGTAGCTCTGCCAACCAATGATAATCTTATTCACATAGTAATAACCGAAAATCACGTGCCATATATTTCAGCGCCTAACCATGTAACTCATCCTGACGATGTAATGAGGTATATGATCACCGGAAACGACGGCCAGAGCATTTCGCTTAGCCAAAACCAAACGACAACAGTATCCATGCGCTATGGCATTAAAAGTAACTGGAAGTTACAGGATTGTAATATAAATGTATTTGTAGAAAGCTTTTCTACAAGACGCGTATATGGAGTTGAAAGAATTAAAGTAAGTAATTAATAAGCATTTCAGATTAAATTTCTTAGGGCAGCATTCAAAGCTGCCCTTTTTTGTACACGAAAATAGCTACTCTTCTTATTATATAGCTTGCTTTGAAAATAACGTTATTACGTTAGTTATATTTCATTAGACTTTACATAAATTTGCGATATAGATTTTCAGATAACAGACCATTACTTAAAGTAAACATCTAATAAAACATATTATTTGTTAGATTTATAACGAAGTTAATTGAATTTTTGCTTGAAATATATTAAATTAAGAAAATGAACAGTTTAAAACTAATTATAGGAACTGTGAAAATAAATAAGTATAAGCTTCTTGTTTTTTCGCTATTTGTAATATTAATGTTGCCGGGAGTTGTATCATCGCAAACCTATACTCCTGAACTGGATACAGCTTACCACATGTTAGACCGAAAGGACGTCGACGGAGCCATTCCTTTGTTTGAGGCGCATATCAAGCAATATCCGCAGGATACACAAATATGGATGCAGCTTGCTTATATTTACGATGAAAAGGGGCAGTACTCAAAGTCTTATCAGTATTTCCGGTACGTGTCGATAAATTCAAAAGATCCTAAGGAAAAGGAACAGGCGTCTGTTTCTGCGCAGGTAATGCAGGATAAAATGAATGCGAATTCCAAGCGATCCATCGAACTGGGTGTAACAAGTTATTATGATACTTACCAGCAAAATTACATTACAGGGTTACAGGCATATTATAAATTCAGGCTAAGTAACGAGGTATTTGTAGGTCCTTATTTAGACATGTACACAGATTCAAAATCACAGCCCGGAAATATTCTCAACGACAGGTATATAGAGTTTGGGTTGTTTCTAAGGTTTTATGCAATTCCTCAATTGTATTTTGAGCTCAGAACGGGATATGTCCATGAGTTTGATCTTGATACAAGCAAGATAAGCGTTAGTCCAAGAATTGTATTCGGTACAAGGATAGGCTCGGGATTGGATTACATAACTGAAAATCCGAAAAAAAAGACCGGGGTTTTTATGGATATATATTCAGTTCTTTCATATGAGACTAAATATGATAACAGTTTTCTGCAGGTTGGTTTAAACGAAGTGTTCCGCAATAATATTAAAGGATATTCATATTTAGATTTCTACACGCTGCAGTATTTAACGCTTGATAGCAGGAGACTGGATTACAACAACGATCTTGAAGTTGGCCTGGGCATAAGGTATAAACCTAACCTGATCTATTTCCCGGTGTTTTTTATTGAGCCAACTTATAAATTTTATTTGATTAAAGATCAGTTTGGAAACAAGAGAACGCCGTCATTCCAGGTTAAAGCAGGCTTGAGTTTTGGAATCAATATAAAAGGATAAAGTTTAACCTTTGTATCGTAATTTTTTACCAGGGCCCATATTATATATGGGCTTTGTTATTTATAAATTGTCATTATTTTCATAATTTAACGATCGATAATTCCAATTATTTTACTAATAATGAAATTCAGATTTTTTATTTTCTTCTTATTCTTTTGCCAGCTTGCTTATAGCCAGGTAACAAGAGTAGATGTTTCAATGTCGCGTGAAGATTTCGAGAGTCTTTATAAAAGAAATTTAGACAGCAAGAAATATCTTCCTGTTACTCTGACCATAGAAGGCAGTACATTCAAAGACGGCAAAATAAGATTCAAAGGAAATACAACCCGCGTGTATTCCAAGAAACCATTCAGGATAAAGTTTGAAAAAAATGCCTCGCTTCCGCCGATCTATCATGGCATGAGAATTGTGAATTTCAACGCCATGTATACCGATAAATCATTTATGCGGGAAAAACTCGTATGGGATATTTTCGGCATGATGAACGGATTGGGACCCAAAGAATTCGGTTATGTGAACGTATATTTTAACGGAGTTGATAACGGCATTAATTTCCTCATCCAGCATATTGACGAGGATTTCCTTAAGGATAACCAGAGGCCAGAGGGAAGCGTTTATGAAGCAGGGTATGATGAGAACCAGGGCGATCTGAGCGTTATGACTGATGATCAATTAAAGACTTCGTATGAAAAACATGTTGGAGATGAAAACGATTACTCGGACCTTAAAGACCTGATCGCTAAACTTAACGACGCCAGCGACGCTGAATTTGCAAGCGTTGTTAATGAGTTATTCGACATGAAAACGGTCTATGACTTTTTTGTACTTAATGCGCTTACAATGCAGAATGATACAGATGGCAAGAACTATTACCTATACAAGGACCCCTCAAAACAAACCCAGCAATGGTCGATTATCCCATGGGATTATGACATAACTTTTGGCAGAGACGGCGACTCAAGGTATCCATATCCCTCCGAACTGCTGAACGACTTGTTCGCATATTCATATGAACCGCTTGCAGGACCTCAGAACGTATTAAAGAACCGGATGATGAAGAACCCACAATTGATGGCTGAATTTAAGCAAAGATTGAACGACGCATTACAAAATGTGTTTACTGAAGACAAGCTTTTCCCGATAATCGATGAAACGCAATCGACCATAACTGATTATGTAATGAAAGAACCCGTTAGGTGGGGGACATATAAGGATTTTAAGGATCAGGCGAGCGCTTTGAAATATTTCATTACAGCAAGGCGGAACTTTCTCCTGAATACATTTACAAACAGCAGAAGCGGCGAGAATGATATTGTTACAATGCAGGTTTCTTCAACCGGAGTACCCTATAATTTTATTGATTATGACGGCAAACAAATAGCATCTTTAACCTTTTCAAACATGTCAGGCTTGCAGAAAGTAACCGTTCGCTCATATCCTTCAAGCGTGCCGCGGGGTTTCGACCAGGAGAATTCAATCAAAAGATATATTGAGATCATTCCGTATCCTTCCGGCGCAAGCTTTACCGCTGAACTGAAATGGGAATATTTAAATAGCATAGATTTATCGGAAGTTGGCAAAGGACTAATAAGTTGCAGCGGATTGGCATGTTATAATTATAACGGCGGATCATGGCAAACAATAGATTGTAATTTAAACGCTTATGGCAACTTTGTGACGATTCCATCGGTAACAGAATCAAACTGCGGCTCAGGGAAATATTTCGCGTTGAAACTGCCTGAGAACATCGATCAAAACTGGAAAAAGCAAAGCAACCTGTTCTGGCAGAGATGGTATGACGTCAAAACCGCCGAGGGCGGGCATGTGTTTGTTCTGGGCGACGATGGTACAATGATCAAGTCAGAGGATGGCGGCTCATCATGGAAGCAGGAATTTATCGGCATCCACCAGCAATTCAGGTCCCTTGCGGCAATTAACAGCCGCGAGCTGTTTGCAGGCGGAATGTTTGGTGAGCTTGCAAAGAGCGATAATGGCGGCGATAGCTGGCAATTTTTAAAGAGCGGCGTAACTCAAAATATTAATTGCGTATTATTTACCGATAACCAGAACGGCTGGGCGGCATGCGATGATAAAACCGTTATAAGAACAAATAATGGAGGCTCTACATGGAACTCATCACAAATTAGCGGAGCCAAAAACATAAAGGCGCTATGTATGACAGGCGGCGCGATCATTGCAGGAGATGATAACGGCGGGCTCTTCAAAAGCGTTGATGAAGGGAGATCGTGGAAGAATATAAATTCTCCGTCGGGCAAGAGTGTAAACAGGCTTCTGGCGAAGGGTGAAAAAGAAATTTACGGAGTTTGTAATAATGGAATTATTTTACACTCCGTGGATGGCGGCTCCACCTGGTCCAATTTCCAGGTATATACTGTTGCCAATTTATATGCAATTACCGTTTCAGATAAATCGGAGGTTTGGGTTGCCGGAGAAAATGGAGCCATGTTCCATTCAACTGACGGAAAGGACTGGAAAAGCAGTCAATCACAATTTGATAATGACCTTCAATCCATGATTTACCTGCCATCATCTTCAACAATTATGGCCGTTGGGAACTGGGGAACTATACTGCAATCTCGTTAATTTTGTGTTTTTATTTACCTCTACAACTCTTATTTTGCTTTGTTCAAAAACTGTTAGATTATTGTTAAACTAATATAAATTGGAATACAGATACGAATATAAATACCTGGTTTCTTCGTCTTTGCTTCCGAAGCTGAGGGAATTAATTTACCCGTATATCGATCTTGATACGCATGTTGAGCATAAAGAAACCCATCAATATTCCGTAAGAAGCATTTATTTTGATACGTCCAATTTCGATTATTATTTTGATAAGCTGGAGGGGATTGGCAACCGAAAGAAAGTTAGGCTCAGGACATACCAGGAAAACACGGATGAGAGCATCGCATTCCTTGAAGTTAAAAGAAAATATGAAGTGCCGCTTATAAAATACCGCGCGCCGTTAAAGGCAGAAGACATTTTAAAAATATTCCGGAGCGGCAATACAGAGAAACTGACGTTGGATGGCATAGGAGCTATTGAAAACGCCAAAGAGAATTCAAATACTTTCTTTCACTTTTTATATAAAGATAACCTGATCCCTATCATACTTATCTCTTACGAAAGAGAGCCGTATAACAGTAAATTCGACCCGACTACAAGAATAACATTTGATAAGAACCTGAGGAGTTTCCCGTTTCCAAAGCTTGAGGATATTTACAGGGAAGACATCCTTTCGGATTCGCTTCCGGGGCAGTTTATTCTGGAAGTCAAGTTTAACCATATGTTCCCTAAATGGATGAAATCTATTATTTCACAATTTGGTCTTCGTTCTGAAGCTGTATCTAAATATATAACAAGCATAGATTCACATAATCTGCTGGGAAGACACAATAAGTATTACACTATCGCTAAGTCTAATTTCTATTAATCATATTTCATGATAAATTGCTGACAGACGTACAAAGTATTTTAAACACAAACATTAATGTTGTCGATGTTGCATTCAATATAGGCGTAGCCTTTGCCTGCGGTTTGATAATTTCGTTCGTATACCGCATTGTTTACAGCGGGCCGAATTACTCGCCGTCCTTTGTAAATTCGATGGTATTGCTTTCAATGATAACCTCTATTGTCATAGCGGTTATTGGGAACAGCGTAGCGCGCGCATTCGGGCTGGTAGGCGCTATGTCTATTATCAGGTTCCGTACCGCGGTAAGAGACACGCTCGATATAGTCTTCATCTTTCTTTCACTTACTATAGGAATGGCGGCGGGCGTTGGAATGAAGTATATAGCTTTAACCGGAACCTTGATAACAGGTTTGGTTATCATATTGCTTGTTAAAACCAATTATGCGCTGCCTAACAGAAAAGAGGTCCTCCTGCAATTTTCATCTCAAGCCGAAGAAGGAAGATCGCCCTCATATATAGCGGTCCTTGAAAAATACTGTAAAAAATATAAGCTCATCAATATTAAGTCAAATGGCGGGGGATTTTTGGTTGAGTGTTTTTATCACATAGTGTTAAGAGACAAGGATTCCAGCACAAATTTTGTTTCTGACCTCCGCAAAATTGAAGGCATGAGCAATATTAACCTGTTCTTCGATAAGGACTAAGTTTCTATATAAGCGGGATCGAAACATATGACGGGTAATCTGGCGTCATATAGATTTTATTAGTTGCCGGTTCCAGAACCGGGAGAACGAACGGATAAGTCCTCAGAAATTTATCGTTGGGCCGCGTATCAAGATTAGTCGCAATAATTCTTATCCTGCTGCCTTTACGGAAAATATGGCTGTAAGCTTCGCCATTGATCAATTTTTGTCTCAGATCATTTTGTGAATAATCCCTGTCAGTATAATCAATACAAGTAACAAAATCCTCTGTCCCGTCCGGAAGAATTTGCCAGATCTGGAGATCGTACTGGCATATGCTCGCGTCGGATGAATAATATAAATTAGCCTGCGGGGCGCCAACCATTTTATAATCTCTGTCCAAAGGATCCGAATCAAACTTAATTTCATCTTTCCTGAATTTTGAATCGAACTCAGAACCTGTAAATGACAGATAAACGGCGTTTAGCAGATTCATCTTAGGGTCCCTTACGTCATTTTGAAATGAAACTGACTTTTGCGACGCATCGTTGTTCGGCGCGGAAGAAAGTCTCTCGCCCGGATTCAAATAAAACTTAACATTCTTCGTACCTTCCGGAGGCCAGACATTTGATTCATACCTTGAGAATGTAATTGTGCCTCCGTCATTGCTTGTTGATGCGTATATGAATTTTCCTTCGTTTAGAACATTAGTATGTGAGTCGTTTAGCCAGTAACGAAACCATTTATCAACCAGATTCCCATGGTAGTAACTCTCATCAGGGCTAATATCGCCGCCATGTCCTAAAATTGCGCCGAAATACATCCTGTATGGAGGTTTAAGATCATTAATTATTTTTATCATGCCCTGCAGGTTAAAGAACTTATCCTGCCAGGTATTGGAAATCAGCATAGGAACCTGGCAATCTTTAACCTTGTCTATAAAATCCCTGTCTTTAGGAAGATTGTAGGCAAGTTTGTTCCAGTCCTCTTTATCGTTAGAAACAGTCCACTGCCTGTACTGGCTCACTTCGTCGCTGTATCTTACAACAGAGTTGTCATAACTCAGCGACCATAAAAGCGTTATTTTAACGCAGCCATTTGCTATCCAGTCAGATGCAAATTCGGGAGATGCAAGTTCTGTTACCAGGCACCTGATCTTTGCGCCGTTACATGCTGCCATAAACGGAATTATGCCCCCCTGCGAGCCGCCTGTTATGGCAATTCGGTCATCATTTGTATTTGCATCATCTCTTACGTACTGAATTACCTGTAAAAGGTCGTTCATTTCTGTTGTGCTGATAAGGTTGCTGAATCCTCCTGAATTTCCCTGGCCCCTCATACTGTAGCATAGCGCATATGTGCCGTAATTTGCATGGTCTTCTGCCACATGAAAATTATCTTCCTTTGAAAGGCCGAAACCGTGACAGCAAATTGTACAGGGATATCCGTTCGGCGGAGGAGGAACGTTAGGAATGAATTTTGTGCAGTCAAGCTGAACACCGTCTGAAAGCGTTATATAAAAATCATACTTTGTCCACTTTGATTGCGAATTGGCCGCGTTTAGAAGGCAAATGAATAATATGAAAAGACAACAGAAAAACTTTCTGGAAGAAACCATGAATTAGTTCAATTTTTGGGAGAATGTTAATTAGATTCCCTAAATTAACAATTATAATCATATATTGAAATAGATATTTAATATTAAATTTTTATAGTCTAATATTGAACGATTTGTAATGTTTAAAACAAAAAGAACTATATATTTAGGGCTAGCAGCAGTTTTGATGTTTGTTTCCGGGGCGGTTTTTGCTGATGGAAATTATGACTCGACGCGAATGTATGGAGTTACTATAACCTCGATATTAAGATTACCTGAAACCGTCGAATCACTCTCCAAATTACCGGTTAAACCAACTACCCGCATAGTATTTGATGAATGGGTCGACCCACAATACTATAATGATGCTATATTTCAGATCAATAAAGTCAGTTACATCATGGGAGAACTGCTGGATAGTTATGCGTTTAATGATTATAATATTAAGGATTATAAGAAGAGGGTAAATGCTTATTTGAATTATTTTCCCGACAAGGTGGACATTTGGGAAATAGGAAACGAAGTGAATGGCGAATGGCTGGGAAATACAGACGATGTTATGGAAAAAGTGAATGCCGCTTTTGATATTGTAGAAGCAAAAAAACAAAAGACAGCGATTACTTTTTTTTATAATCTAGGTTGTTCTGAGGACCCGGATAATGAAATGTTTAAATGGATACAGACTAATATTCCTAAAAAAATGAGAACCGGGCTTGACTACGTTTTCATATCGTATTATGATGACCAATGCAATATGGGCGATCCGGACTGGAATCAGGTATTTACTATACTTCATATAATGTTTCCGAATGCAAAACTAGGAATTGGGGAATGCGGCGCCCACGATAAAGGTAATGCCGAAACGACAATAAAGAAATATTATAGTATGAGCGTTAACAATCAATCTTTTGTGGGCGGATTTTTCTGGTGGTTCTTTAAACGTGATTGCGTGCCGTATACAAAGCCGATATGGACGGTATTATCAGATGCTATGAAGGCTTATGCTATCAAGCAGGGCGGGAAATAATTAAGCGGGAGAAAGCGAGTAGTTACTTTTGAAGTTTTTTAGTTTTGTGACAATTGGCTCAAGCTCAAGGTATTGCATTAATTCCAGTCTGAATTTTGAAATATTCGGAAGCCCCTTCAGATAGCCGGCATAATGTTTCCTGAATTCCAGAGTTCCTTTCCTCTCACCCTTTAGCTCACAGCTCAATTCCAACTGGGTGATACATGTTCCAATTCTTTCTTCAATCGATGGTTCGCTGTATGTTTCATTTAGCATCAATTGTTTAGCCTGCCGGAATATCCATGGGTTGTGAATAGCTCCCTGCCCGATCATAACCGCATCCGGTTCGTAATTATCGAAAGCAAACTTAACATCTTCCGGAGTTCTGACGTTGCCGTTTAGTATGATTGGGATCTTAACCCCGGCATCTTTTATTCTCTTTACCCAGCTCCAGTCAGCCTCACCTTGATTTCCCTGGTGGCGCAGCCTGCAATGAACTGTCAGCGCTTTTATACCGATATCTTCAACCATCTTAGCTACATCCACAATTACTATCGAGTTTTCATCCCAGCCAAGTCTTGTTTTTAATGTAACGGGCAGTGAAACATTCTTTATTACTGATTCTGCAATACGCTTCATCTTAGGCAGGTCTTTTAGCAGTCCCGCTCCTGCGCCGCGTAAAGCAACGTCTTTAACCCAGCATCCGCAGTTAATGTCGATAAAATCCGGATTAGCGCTTTCGGATATCTTAGCGGCTTCTTCCATTACAGCTTCATCTCCGCCGAATATCTGAATTGCTACCGGACGTTCTTCATCATAAATAAACAGCTTTTCGCGTGATTTTCGCGCGTCGCGGATCAATCCCTCGGATGAAATAAACTCAGTATATACCACATCAGCGCCAAGTCTGTGGCATATCAGCCTGAACGGAGGCTCTGTAACATCCTCCATTGGCGCTAAAACTATTTTATTTTTAAAATCCGGTAACAATATTCTTTTTCTATAACTTGTTCCCGCCTGCCTGCAGCAGGCAGGCGAAGGCGGGAATCTGACTTTTCTGACGTTTTTATAAGTAATCAAACATTTTTAAATCTCAAACTCTTATTTGATTTTTTCTTTTTGATATAACAATCAATTAAATCTTTACAAAATTAGCGATATTAAATTTTAGATGACGTGGGGAATGGAGGGAGGTTTCCACCCCCTCTGCGCACCATTGGTGCGCATCTCCCCCTGTTAGGGGGA
>CAZMRG010000048.1:18059-21911 GCA_964568655.1 uncultured Ignavibacteriales bacterium
TCCCCCTGTTAGGGGGAATACAAAGGGGTGGGAATTTAAAAAGCCTAACATCAGGATGGGATAGTTTCCGTTACAGGTACTTTTGATTGCGGCGAATTGTATTTATCATGCAACAATTTCAGACTCAAAAATGACGCGCCAACCATAAATATGCCGCCGGTGATAAACGGAGCTGCAAATCCCATGAACTGGTAAACAAATCCGCCCCATGCCGGACCTAAAAATCTTGCAAAGCTAGACATAGATTGATTTATCCCGAGAATTCCTCCCTGCTCATCAGCAGCGGTAAACTTTGATACAAGACTCAAAGAAATCGGTAGATTTAGACCGTTCCCGAAACTCATTAAGAAAGTGCTGACAAGCAAATATCCAATATGATGATGGGAAAATGGGATAGTACCCAGCCCTACAGCCATGATAATATTTCCCGTAATTAACAATTTTCTTTCGTCAAACCGTTTAAGCAAAGGCCTGATCAGAACTCCCTGCACTAAAGCGCCTGTCAATCCTATAAATGCGAATAAATAGCTGACCTGTTCAACATCCAGACTGAACCCATTATTGCTTTCAGCATAAAGCTGGAATGTGGCGTATATATTTGAAACAGCAAAAGTTATAATGAAATACAGGACAATTAACAAACCAACATGCGGATGTTTTAAAGCTTCCACCAATTTACTGAATGCCAGGTGAGGCTCAAATTGTTTCTTAGCGTTGCTTTTCCTAAACTCTACGGGTAGCGATTCCTTTAAAATCACGAAAGCTAATATGAGCGCTACAAACGAAAGCCCGGCAGAGAAGAAAACCGGAACTCCGAAACTAAATCTCTTTGCAAGCACTCCGCCAATGAACGGCCCGAAAACAAATCCTAGTCCAAATGCAGCCCCGATAATACCCATACCCTTGGAACGTTCTTTGGGAGTCGTAGTATCTGAAATATACGCCATTGCCGCGCCTATATTGGCAGAAAAGAAGCCGGCAAGCGCGCGTGAGATAAATAAAAGCTCCACTGATTGCCAATAGCCGCTCAGTACAAGTCCAAGCATTGAATAAGATATTACGTTTCCCATCAGGCTGAACATTATAATAGGCTTCCTACCATATATATCCGATAGTCTGCCCCAAAAAGGATTAAAAATGAACTGCATCAGCGAGAAAATGCCCGCAACCAGCCCAATGGAGGATTCATGCATATGCAGCACGTTTTGGGAAAACGTAGGCAGCAGTGGAATCATTATTCCAAACCCCAGAAGGTCAATAAATATGACCAGAAATATTACAAATATTTTTTTATTGGTACTGGATTCCAAATCAGGTTCCTATGAGTTTATTATATAATAATTTTAAAATTTTTCGGAACAATTATCCATTTACAGACAGATAAATGTTACATTAGCTTTACTTTTATAATATATATATTTTAAAGGGACTTCAAATGAACAACAAAAGTAATGACGAGGTATGTAATCTCAAATTATTTGAGTATGCGTTTATCCTCTCCCCAAAGAAGTTTTCTGTTCAATATCTTGAAATAATTACTATTAACTGGTATCACAGTTTTGATTTTATAAGGCGCTTTTTTAATTTCTATAGAAGCATCCTTTTTTAATACAAAACTGTCATTTCCATCGGCTATAACATTAATAGGCACTTTGTACTCAATTTTCACAAGGATAATCCCGTCATCCGGAAGAATAACAGGCCTTGCAGAGAACGTATGAGGGCATATAGGGCATAGTATTACTACATTTGTATCGGGAGTTGCAATCGGGCCGCCGGCTGAGAGCGAATATCCGGTTGAACCTGTTGGCGTGGCTACTATTAATCCATCTGCATGATAACTAATTACAAGGCTGTCATTATAAAAAACCTGGATAAAAACTGTTTTTATTATACCGGACTGGTTTATTACAATTTCATTCATTGCATGGATCGTATGGCCATTTACATTGGAACTTGCCTCTAGCGCGGTTCTTTCTTCAATCCTGAATTTCTGCTTTATAATATCGGAAATAAAATGTGATATTTTGTTTACCGGCGTTTCAGCCAGGTAACCCAGCTTTCCAAGATTTACGCCAATAATAGGAACGCCATTGCTGTTAACCAGTTTCGCTGTTGCAAGAAATGTTCCGTCGCCGCCGATTGAGACTATAAAATCAGATTTTTTTACAAGCTGTGCAGGTTTTGCAATTTTATCTGATTTAATTGATTTGCCCGCCTGTTTCTTAATAAATCTTGCTAGCTCATTATCCACTAGGTACTTTATCTTCTTTATGTCAAGACTCTTGATAAGGTCCATCGTCACTTTTGCAAGTTCCGGCCTTAGTATATTTCCTCTGATACCAAATGTCATTGTTCTTTTTGGTTATCTTCTTTCTTAATCTCTTCGTTGATCTCTTCTTTCTTATTCTCTTCAGGTTTCCTGTTTACCTCGTCGATATAATTAAGCTTAAGCTGGCTTGATACATTTTCAAGGAATTTCGTTTCAAACTCAGATAAATTGTTTTTTGATTTATCTTTTATCATATCTAAAACGTCAATAGCAAATTGCGCCTGCTCAAGATTCCTTTCAATTTTACCGGATACGGGGCTGTTTATTTTCCCAAGTCCCTGCATTGCGGCAAGTTCAAAAGAGCTTATAAGATACATGAATAACTGTGTGTTTTTATCGTGATTTTCCATTTGGTTTACCTCCTGTACATAAAATAAAGCTTTGAATATTTTGTAAAAACATGAAAACTAGATAGCGTACATAATACAAGCCCCATATAGCCATCAAGAATACCTAGTCTTAAAAAATACATCTTAAAGAATGTAAATACAGGTCTAAAAATAATATCAACAAGCGACGCCTTCTTTTTATTCTCGAAAAGCTCTGCGGCGGATAAACCTGAATAATTATTTAATTTATTTAAATAATGTTCAAAGTTCTTATCCGTATAATGCAGGATCACAGCGTTCAGCCTGGCCCGTTTTCCTTCGTAAATAATTTTTTCATGAACTTTGGCTTCATTGAAACGGATTTTAGCCGATCTTTTGAACAGCCGCAGAGTGTAATCAGGATACCAGCCGGAGTGACGGATGAATTTATTTATGAAGAAACTCTTTCTGTTTATAAGGTAAGCATCCGCTTCATTATTCCCGGAATTAATTATTTCAATTATTTCTTTTTTCAGCTCAGCCGAAACTCTTTCATCGGCATCAATCCAAAGTATCCAATCGCCTTTTGCAATATCTATGCCCCGGTTGCGTTTTTGTGCATATGATATCTTACCCGTATCTGTAATGTTTTGAGTGAACTTCTTCGATATCTCAACCGTCTTATCTTCGCTGGCAGAATCAAGAACAATAATTTCATCGGCCCACTTTACCGATTCAAGGCACTCAGCTATATTCTCTTCTTCATTATATGTTATTACAATTGCGCTAAGCGTTTGCATGAGCCTGTATTTTTGCGCGGTTTAATTTTTCGGCAAGAAATGTCAAACCTAAACTGAACCAAAGAACCACTGCAAACTCCGCATCCCCGAAGTTCCATTCTGTGAGTCCGCTGATTTGAAACGCAACCATTGATACTAACGAAATGAGAGCCAGTGATTTTAGAACCTCATCATTTTTAGCCAGCCTGTATATTTTAATTTGTTTAAAAAATATATACAACATTGCCGCCAGCCATGAGAGAAATCCGACAAACCCGAACATTACAAGGATCTGAAAATAATTATTGTGCATGTGTGCGCCTTCGCCGTGATACTCAGGCTTTTTGTATCGAGCATATAATTTATTAATATCGATATCTCCGAATCCTATTATAGGATGGTCGGCAATCATTCTTTCGCCCGTTTCCCACAT
>CAZMRG010000049.1:0-17146 GCA_964568655.1 uncultured Ignavibacteriales bacterium
CCTTGGCTGGTCAACATTACAGCCTTTTAACACTGCAAGGTGGTATGCCAGAAGCTGGAGCGGTATGGTTGTCAGAATCGGCGAAAGCATTTCATGCGTATGAGGAATTTTTATCAGGTAATCGGATAGATCGTCAATATGGCTGTCTGTTTCGTCATCCGTAATTGTTATTACAACTCCTTTTCTTGCCTTCACTTCTCTGATATTAGAAATTACTTTTTCATAAGTAGAATCTTTTGGAGCTATGAAAATTACCGGCATATTCTGGTCTATCAAAGCGATAGGGCCGTGTTTCATTTCAGCGGCCGGGTAACCTTCAGCGTGAATATATGAAATTTCTTTAAGCTTCAGCGCGCCTTCAAGAGCCACGGGGAAATTATATCCGCGCCCTAAATAAAGCATGTTGTGGCAGAACTTAAATACTTTTGCTATTTCCAGGATCTTGGCGTCAAGTTTTAATATTTCTTTAACTTTATCCGGGATCCTTAGCAGCTCATCAGTTATTACTTTAATTTCTTTTACCGACATTGAATTGCGGTATTCAGCAATTAGTAAAGCTATCAAAGTAAGTCCGGTTAGCTGAGATGTAAATGCTTTTGTTGAAGCTACGCCGATTTCAGGTCCTGCATGCGTGAAAATACCCGCATGTGTTTCTCTGGAAATGGTGCTGCCAACTACGTTTACAACTCCGTAAACATCGGCGCCCCTTGATTTAGCTTCCTTTAGCGCTGCCAGCGTATCGGCGGTCTCGCCGCTCTGGCTGATAACAAACATAATATCATTCGGGAAAAGTACCGGGTTGCGGTACCTGAATTCGGATGCATATTCAACTTCCACCGGGATCTTGCATAATTGCTCGATAAGGTATTCGCCCACAAGCGCCGCATGCCATGCTGTACCGCATGCTGAAATAATTATCCTTGGCGCAAATCTCAGCTTATCTATAACATTTGCAAGACCGCCAAGCTTAACCAGCCCGTTTTCTTTAATAATCCTGCCACGCATCGTATTCATAATAGATTCAGGCTGCTCGTTAATTTCTTTGAGCATGAAGTGTTCATACCCGCCCTTTTCTATTTCTTCAAGATTGAACGTAATCTCTTCAAGTTCTCTTTCAATCTTTTCATCTTCAATTGTCTTTATCGAAAAATTATCCTCAGTAACGGTAACCATCTCGCCGTCAAGAAGGTAAACAACCTGCCTGGTGTGAGGTATAATTGCGGTCGCGTCAGATGCAATGATATATTCGTGGTCGCCTACGCCGAGTACAAGCGGACTGCCTTTTCTTGCAGCGATAATTTTACCCGGGTCAAGATTCGACATCACGCAAATACCATATGTGCCTTCAACTTCGGCTAGCGCCAGCCTTACCGCGGTTTCCAGGCAATTCACATTTTCATAATGCGATCTTATCAGGTGAACAAGGCATTCTGTATCGGTTTCTGTCCGGAATATATATCCTTCTCTCTCAAGACGGATCTTCAAAGTTCTGTAATTTTCTATTATCCCGTTATGAATTACTACTATTGAATTATCATCGTTAAATATCGGGTGCGCGTTAAGGTCGTTTGGTTCTCCGTGAGTGGCCCATCTTGTATGTCCAAAACCTATTGTAGCATGCTTATCGAATCCGTTAAGGTTTAAAAGAGCTTCCAGGTCGGCAACTTTGCCCGCTCTTTTTTTAACCGTAATTTTTCCGCCTGACATAATTGCGACGCCGGCAGAATCATAGCCGCGGTACTCAAGTTTTCTTAACCCATCTAATATCAGAGGCAATGCCTGTTTCCTGCCTAAGTAGCCTACTATTCCGCACATATTATTATAATATTATTTCTTTGGTAATTTTTAATTATGAAATTAGTTTGTTTATAACTGATTGCGTTATAAACATATCTAAAAATAGAAGGCATCTCAATACCATTATCACGTTAGAAGTCTATCTAATTCCATAAATCTGACAAAAGAACTCAGCCGCCTTGGCGATTGGCTCGAAGTAAAAACCGACAAATATCGCAGGTATTAGTATAACTAACAATATTATTTTCGCGCCTCCGGAATATTGAGCTTTTTGAACCGAAACCGGCATTTCTTTCAGAAATAATGACACGAAGATCCTGAAGCACACAAATGTCAGCGCCAATGAGCTTAATATAGATATTACAATAACCCAGCCATATGAAAACCATGTCAGTGAATTGTAAACGAGCATTCTTGCTGAAAATCCAATAGTTACAGGAATACCGGCCATTGATAACAGCAAAATAAGCGCTCCCGCGAATGTCCATTTATCAATTGACCCTTTGCCAGCAAGTTCACCTATATTGACTGTTTGGAAATCTGATTCAATCCTTTGAATGAAATATAATAATCCCGGAAATGTAAGGCAGAAGCTTATAAGAAAACCTAATGCAGCGGGAAAACCCATCATTGTAAAAAGCGCCAGGCTCAGGGTCATCAAAGCAGATTGAATTATCACAAAGAGCATGATTATCCTTCTTAGATTTACCTGGTAGAATATTGCGATAGAAGAAATTAGAATTGTAATAATGCCAACTGTATTCAGGATATTTGTTATTGAAGGATGCAGAAAAAGACTATAAAATGTGAATTCACCTGGATTCACCTGCGGGATTGAATGCAGAGCTGTAATGAAAAACCTTGCTGCGCTAATAAAGGCCGCTATAAGAACAGGGCAAAATATCATTCCAAATACTGAAAGAGGAATCGATCCGGTAATCTTTGAAACTGTAAAATGAAACGGGAACAGCTCCATCTTTGAGATAAATCCCGCCAGAATAAAAAGAACCGCCAGAAGAAGCGTAGTATTGTTAAAATGATGCGCAGATAAGTAAACGCTTATTGAATAATAGTCCATGCTGCCAGTAATTCCGTAAAGGATCGAGATGCCGGTCAGCATTATTGCAGACGTAGCTATGCTGAAAATAAAAAATTTGTTTATTGACCACTCCGGCGCGGCGGAAGAATACTTTATACTCATCAAAAGAACGAGGCTTATATCTATCAGCGCAAAAGAGACAAAAAGCATAATTAAATTTACCGACGAAGCCAGAAGCATGCATCCAAGAGCTAAAGCGGTCATAAAAACATAACGCTCAACTTCAGATGATTTATCGGCGTCAGTTCTTAGTGTAATTAATACTATCAAAAGGGATGAAAATGAAACGGCAATATCTGCCAATATTGATAGGGGATCAAGAACAGACATTGTTCCAAAAATTCTTGCGGGGAGTGAATAGATCTTAGCAATGGATAAGATAAATGAAAGCGCCAGTCCTGAAATGGCTATAATTCCGGATTGAATTTTGAGCTTTTCAAAGAGGATTTTATTAAGCGGGATAAACGCTAATGTGAGAACTAAAACAATCTCGGGGAGGAAACTTTGTACGCTATTTATCAAATCCTGGCTCAATAATTGAAGTCATTAAAATGCCAAAATAACTTCAATTTTATTAAAATTATATACCTGAGGCGGTGCAGGTGGTAAATTGCGAGGACTGATTTATCAGTTCGTGGCAATCTCATTCAAGAATAACAAAGTTACCTTCACTAGATTTTATTCCATGCGCGCTTGAGTCCCTCTCCTGAGCGAAGTCGAAGGAAAGCGGGATCGGACAATTCCGCATATCAAAAACCAAGATTCCCGCTTTCGCGGGAATGACATCATTTTATTTGTGTACCGCTGATCGGACTCGAACCGATACAATGTTGCCATCACTGGATTTTGAGTCCAGCGCGTCTACCAATTCCGCCACAGCGGCATATAAATTCAGTCAAATAAAACTTCTTAGAAATCTTCTTCCCGTTGAACTTTTTAATTCCTTTTCTCTTTTAACTGCGCTACTCTTACTTTTCAGTTCTTCAAAGTGAATCAATCTATAGGGTATATATGGTTTTGTTGAATTCACTCTGCCTTTATTGTGCTGATCAAATCTTCTTTGTAAGTCGTTGCTATGACCAATATAAAGCCTTTTATATGAATCAGAATATAAAGCATAAGCATAAAACTTTTTCATAAAAATTGATTTTTCGTCCCAGCGCGCCTGCCTGCTGCAGGCAGGTCTACCAATTCCGCCACAGCGGCATACTTTTGAATAATTAAAGAACAAATATCTGCAATTATAACAATATTACATGGTTCGGAAAATGAAATAAAATATCACTATTAATAATAAAGAAAATGATATATAAGCTCCCGGTTCGTCAAGTTTAAGAAACCGGGCGAAAAATTTGTTTAATGAAATCGCGGAATCATCAGCTTCATGTTCATCCTTAGCTATTAAATAGCGGGCAAAAGCATTATCGAAGAAGCGCTCAAAGCCATAAATTCTATGTGAAACAGCGTTCTGCTGCTGTTTTCTTTTGGCAGTAATAAAAAATGCCGCCATAACTCCTAATGCAATTGAAAATAATGTAAGGAACAATTCTAAAAAAGGGATACCGGAGCTTTGCGGCGCCAAAGAAACGAAACTGTTAGTTAGATTAAGATAACCGGGAATCCATATCAAAGAAACATTATATGGACTTAAGCTAAACCATGCAAAGAAAGAACTCAGTAAAAGTATAATTATCCCTGAATAGCTTCCGGGGTTTTTTAAATCAGATATAGAAAAATCATTGTAATCCGTAGAGTCTTTCTGAAACACAAATTTGAAAATATTAAATGCGCCGAGTGCGCATAAGCCCATTATCAATGCTGCATACAGTGTATTCAATCCTGGTATAATACCGTTAAAAAATATTGCGCTTTTTAAGATACTCCCATATGTAAGGAAAAGCGCTGAAAGCGGCAATCCTATAAATGCAGCTGCGGAGCTGAAGAAAAGCCAATAAAATAAAACGCTTTTCTTTTGCGGTGAATCCTGTCCAATTATTTTATCCGACTGCAGCAGAGCTAATCGTGCGATTGAAACTGCAGCAAGCAGCAGAACAGCTGAAGCTATGTTGCCCGATCCAATAGCTGTGAAAATTAATCCGGAATGTGCGATTGCCAAAAACTTTATTGTATGCCTTAAATTATCCTGAAAACAAGATAAAATTAACCCATAGAAAATACTAACCACGCCGATACATACCATTGCGTTCAGGATACCCGGAACAAACAGCGGCGAAAGCCGAATCGCAAGAACAATACCAGCCGGGAGCATTGATAACGAAAGAAATATATTCTCCGACTTATCCGAAATCTCCTCGTTTGTAGTAAGCCAGTTATGAAATGGAAAAACGGCTGCTTTTGACAGAGCGCCCGTCACCAGACAGGCCCCGGATATTATGAAAAGCGGACCGGAAAGGTTTCCGGTATTTATAGCATTTAGTATGTCCTCAAAGTCGAATAATTTTACAATGCTGAAAATTAATAAGATACCCGTTAGTAAGGCCAGATCTGATACGACATTAAGCGTTACGGTTTTAAATAAGTAAAGTTTCTTCCCTTTCTTATTCAATATAAGATATGAAACTAAACTTGTTATAGCCGAGAAAATAAACAGAACCAGAATATTACCTGATAATGCAAGTCCCGAAATCCCAAATAACGAAAATGCCAGGTAAGCCCTGTTTGATCCGGTCTCATCTTTATCAGTCCCGTTTACAGAAAAAACAGAAATGCAGATTGCAATTAAGGATGCAAAACATAGTATTACCGCAGTCAATCGGCTTACCGTTAAAGTGAAATTCAATTTAAAGGTTGTATATCCAAGCGCTGCAGAGGGTAAAGCAAAGCTCTCATCCGATAGAATGCCGAATAAAATAAAAAGAGAAAGTATAAAACATATTCCATAAACAAACGGCGAAATGATAGAAACAACAGCGCTATCGCTTCTTCGGAGGCTCAAAAGAACAATGCCGTAAGCAAAAGTTATAGCAAGTATTATCAGTCCTATCGTTATCAATTTTTATTTCTGATTTTTGGAACTGGTTTTTTGAAATTTCTTTGTTTTAAAATTGCGCATTACCAGCGCTGCCGCTATTGTAATTTGAATTGTTATAATTATGATCGTGAAAACCGGTAATATTTGCCCTTCAAAACCTGAAATTTGAAATCTCGAAAATGTAACTAAACTAATATTAACCGAACAAAACAACAGCATGACGCCTATTAACCATGATATTTCATTTTTTCTGGCTATAATTCCATATAACCCCATGCCAAACAGCAAAGCGCTTAGCCCAAGAAAATGATTTAACCCAACATGAAACATTTCCACTTAATTCTTCCTTGTTAATTTTGATGTTCCAAGAATTCCCAAAAACAAAATTACAGCTATAACTAACAGGGGCAGTAAGTACTCTGAATTTATCAGGCCTGTTATCTCTCCGGCAGATAGACCCGGTTTATAGGGAGCTGTCTCAGGCCATTTATTCGCAACAATTGTTCCGGCCAGAAGGGCGGCAAATACCGCGCCGATCATTACATAAATAACCGATCCGCCGCGTTCAATTGTCTGCATCAATGTGTTTGTCTTTAAATAAGTAAATGCCACTATTCCAAGAGCCCCAATTGCGAAGATGACGAGATGAATAAATGCAATGTAATCGGCGCCCAGATAAAAGAATATGATTGTAATAGTGAAAATAGCTATTGCAGCTGATCTCAACGCAGTCATTGCTTTTGAAGAAAAGACAGCTGCGCTTGCGGAAATCAGTATTATAACTGAAACTATATAAAATAAATAATCAGGAAAACTCATTGATCGATTTTATTGCAAAACATAATAAATATATACTCTTTGCGGTGGATTTGTCCGGTTTGCGCCCCATTTAACTATACCGGCGCCTTTGGCATACCACACCTCCACGCTGAAAGTGATCCCCCCTAAAGAATAATCAACATAAATGCAATTATTATATTCGCCTTTCTCTGTCTTAACTGTAACGTTTGTGTCCATTACTCCCGCCGCCCAGCCCCCATATTGCCACGAAAAACCCTTTTGTAATTTCGACGCTGACGGTAAAAGCAGTTTTTCATCTTCTGTGCTGTCTTTAACAAATACATTGCCGTCTTTTGTCATTCTAACCGAACAGCCGGTCTTCGATTTATTGAAAAAAGGAAAAGTCTTAAAATTTGCGGTCACTGATTCATTATCTTCCGTAATACCGGCGATTTCGGCATTATACAATTCGGATTCATCCCGCGGCGCCTGATTAATATAATTCCATTTTAGATTTTCCCCGAGAATGAAATATGGATTATAATCGTATACTTTGCCTGTAACATGATTTGAATCATGAGATGAATTGCAATAAAAGAAAAGTGAAGATGAAGCTGAGATCAATAGTAAAGCAATGTATGTCAGGTTTCTTTTATTGGTAATCATTTTCTTCCTTTAGTAAACATGCTCATGAATCTATCGATCGGATTAATTAAGAAATTCGCCCGGAATTCTTTGCCGCCGGATATTTTTCTGTTATATAATAATCCCGGGATCATTATCCCATTAAATAATGCAGCTGTTATAACTCCAATAATTGGAATTTTAAGATAAAAACCTGAGATAATGATTGGAAGAACGAGCGTTAGTTCAATAAAAAGAATAACTACCAAGGCAGGCGAATATATCACCGTGAAGCGTTCAGATTGAATGAACTTATTTAGCGATGGGGCTTTATCAAAAAATGAATTGAGTGTTCCGGATAATCCCGAACCAGGAGCAAATCTGTAAATACAAAAAATCACGGCAGCTGCAAACAGCGTAAGTAAGATCAAGACTGACATAACTATTCCAAAAGCTGAAAACGTCATAAATTCCTCATAGCAAATATATCCCCACATTAAAGTAAAATCAACCCCGAACAAATGCTTAGAAATATTATACTATAACAATCAAAGTAAATTATATATATTTGTTACAAATGTTAAAGGGGTATACTATATTGTTTTTGTTCTTCTTAATAGCGATTAATAATGCATTTTCGCAGCAATATTGGCTTCAGCAGCCGTGTCCCACAACTAAGAACCTGTACAGGATTATTTTTGTTGATACGTTATTTGGCTGGGCCGGCGGTGATTCAGGCGCAGCGCTTCATACAACAAACGGAGGCCAAAACTGGATGATAGAACAGACCGGGACAACGGAATCCATAAGTGATTTTTGCTTCCTTGACAGGCAGCAAGGATGGCTTGTTTCTAATGACCTTGGGACGGGAGGAAAGCATTTTTTAAAGACAACTGACGGCGGTTTTAATTGGGTTTCCGCCGCAATTCCGGATTCCGGCGTTCACTTTTTTGCTATTCATTATCTGGATGCTTCTACGGGTTTTACAGGCGGCGAGGGCGGGGTTATTTATAAAACAACTAACTCAGGCTTAAAATGGATAAGATGCTCAGTTGATTCAAGCGTTTTTATGTTTCATAATGTTATGAGAATAAAGTTTTATAATTCACAAATTGGGTATGCAACAGGCGGCCATAAAGAATACGCAGGAGTAATTTGGGTCACAAGCAACGGGGGCTTAAACTGGACTGCAAGCGGCGTGGGCCCTGATCCTTATAATGATATTAAGATACTCGATTCAGAAAGGGTAATTTTCCCGGGCGGCGATTTTGAATACGGCACATCAATTATTACTACAACCGATCACGGGATAAATTTATTATATCAGCTAACCCCATGCACGGGTATGGCAACAGCTATTTCATTCAGGACGCCTTCAGAGGCATGGATGCCGCTTACTTACGCGCAGAAATGGGCCGTCAGTCTTGATTCAGGCGCAGCAAACAGCTGGTTCAGCGTCCCCACTCAGGATAGCATTATTGCCTGGGATGTGGCTTTTATGAGCCCCACATTTGGCTGGGCGGTTGGCAATGTGCTGCATAGCGGATTTACTTTTACCGGGGCGCTGATGAAATATAACGCATCAATTATCGGCATAGTCAACGGGCAAAACAATTCACCGGAGAATTTTGTTTTATACCAAAATTTCCCGAATCCGTTTAACCCATCTACAACAATAAAATATTACTTGCCCAGGGCATCCGAAGTAGAAATAAAATTCTTTGATGCTGCAGGGAGACAAGTGAATTCAGTTCATATGAATAACGTTTCCGCCGGCTACCACTCGTTGATGTTTGATGGAGGCGGTTTAGCTTCGGGGGTTTATTTTTACAATGTTAGATCGGGGGAATATTCGGTTTTTAAAAAAATGGTCTTAATTAAATAACTATATAGGAAAAACATGAATTTACTTAAGACGTCAAATATCATCGCAGCTTTGTGTTTTGTGTGCGTTACTTCATTTGCGCAGCAGTTCTGGCTTCAGCAGCCGTGCCCCACAACAAAGTACCTGACAAAAATAGTTTTTGCCGATACTCTGTACGGCTGGGCGAGCGGCGATTCGGGCGCGGTAATACACACAACAGACGGGGGACAAAACTGGGCGGTTCAGCAGTCAGGAACTATCGCAACAGTTGAGGACATTTTCTTTCTGAACAGGCAGCTGGGCTGGCTTATATCAAATGACTTCGGGCTAAACGGAACGTATTTCTTTAAGACTACCAACGGCGGCAATAACTGGATTCCCTCGGCTAATCCTGATACAACCACTTACTTTTTTACTATTTATTATCAGAACTCGCTTACAGGTTTTGCCGGAGGCTTGGGAGGAGCAATTTATAAAACTACAAATACCGGCTCAAACTGGACAAAATGCAGCGTTGATTCGTCTTTCTACATTTATTTCCCCGTAAGAAAAATTAAGTTTTATGATGATATGATAGGGTACGGATGCGGAGGGCAGTTTGATTTTGCCGGAGTGGCATGGGTAACCACTAACGGAGGCCTGAACTGGAGCGCCAGCGGTATTGCCCCTGAACCGGATTTTGATATTAAGATATTCAGTCCCGATAAAGTTATTTTTGCGGGCGGCGATCTTGAATACGGCACTGCTATTGTAACTTCTACTGACCAGGGCATGCACTGGAGGTATGATACAACAAGCTGCTACGGCGTGGCGCGAGCTATTGCATACAGAACGCCCGCCGAAGTATGGGTGCCGCTAAGCTTTTCTCAGCGGTGGGCCGTTAACCTGGATTCAGGTAACGCTAACAACTGGTTCTGTTTGCCGGCGCCGGATACAACCTCTGTTTATGACGCTGTATTTGCCAGCCCGACGGTTGGATGGGCTGTTGGCTGCGTTGGATATATATGTACAGGAACATTATTAAAATATAACACATCGGTAATTGGATTAAGCGAACAGCATAACAATGTGCCCGGCAGATTTGTATTATATCAGAATTATCCAAATCCGTTTAATCCTACCACTTCTATTAAGTATTATCTGCCAAGTTCTTCGGATGTTGAAATTACATTTTTCGATGCGCTAGGCAGAGAGATCAGAAGGCTTCATGAAAATAATCTGCAGGCAGGATTCCATTTAGCAGTTTTTAACGGAACAGACCTTGCTTCAGGAGTATATTTTTACAGGGTCAGGGCAGGGGACTTTATTGATTTTAAGAAAATGGTATTAATCAAATAAAACTAATGATGGCATTTAAACAAATTGGCCGGGCTCTACTTTTTTTAACGCTGTGCGCGGCGTCTTATTCACAGCAATATTGGATACAGCAGCAATGCCCAACCACAAAATCACTGGTTCGTTTGAGCTTTACTGATACTCTTAATGGCTGGGCCGTTGGTGATTCCGGGGTGATTGTTCATACTTCCAACGGCGGACAAAACTGGTCCATTCAGCAAAGTTTTATTATTACACCTGTAGAAGATGTGTTCTTTATCAATTCAAATACCGGAGTGGCGCTGGCTAACGATTATTCAGGCGCCGGCACTATTATATTAAAAACTTCGAACGGCGGATTTAACTGGAGCAATGCAAGATATTCTGACACTTCATTGATACTAAAATCCGTTTATTTTCTTGATACGATGACCGGGTTTATGGGAGGAATCTCTCCAACAGTACCGGTGATACTTAAAACCACGAACGGCGGAGCTAACTGGCAGAAAACAATAATTCACAATTCAATTTGTTTTGATTACCCTATATTGAGATTAAATTTTTTCAATGCTTCAACAGGATTTGCATGCGGCGGGTATTTTGACAGGGCAGGTATAATTTGGACAACTACCGATGGCGGGCTTAACTGGTCCGATTCCTGTATCTCTGCTGAGCCCCTTTTTGATATTCATCCGCTCAACGGAACAAAAGTTTTAGCGGCGGGAGGCGACCCTGAATACGGCTCATATGTTTATACATCAGGAAATACAGGCGCTTCATGGAGCGGATTATTTTTGGGCATTTCAGGTATAGCGCAGAGGATTGCACCCAGAACAGCCTCAGAAATATGGCTTCCCTGCGGCAATATCGGCAAATTTGCAGTTACAACAGATACTGCCGGCCATTGGTTCGCAGTTGACATCCAGGATTCGATAAAAGCTTTTGATACGCACTTTGCAAGCCCTTTCAGCGGATGGAGCGTTGGTAACAGGGGAGACAATTTTATCGGCGTGATCCTGAAGTATAACTCATCAATTATAGGCCTGCAGAATGAACAGACCAACGTACCAGTGAGCCCGGTATTGTACCAGAATTATCCAAATCCGTTTAATCCGTCTACCCAAATCAGGTACTATGTGCCATCCGGCGGCAGCGTAATAATAACCGTTTATGATGTGTCTGGAAGAAAAGTGAAAGTGTTTGATGAAGGAAACATTGGGCAGGGTGAACATTCAGTTGTATTTGACGCAGGCAATTTATCATCCGGCGTTTATTTCTACAGGATGCAGGTTGTTGGAAAAGGGTCTCAATATGATTTGAATAAAAAAATGGTTTTGATAAAATAGAGTATTCTATAAAATAACAAATCCGTCGGGCCGTTTCAATTGGTCAGACGGATTTGCTGTTTTAAAACCTGTATTATTTTACCAAAACCATTTTTTTTGTCTCAGAATAATTATCAGCAGTCAGTCTGTAAAAATATACTCCGCTTGAATACATTGATGCGTCCCAATCAGCCTGATAAATACCTGCCTGCATTTGAGCGCTCACAAGCGTAGTAATTTCTCTTCCCGCGTTATCATATATGACAAGCTTCACGTTTTTGCCGCCTGTTCCTGATGCCGGAACTTCAAAATTTATTTTGGTTGACGGATTAAATGGATTAGGATAATTTTGTTTCAGTGAATACCCTGTTGGAACCTCTGAGCTTATTTTTGTTATACCAATTACAGACAGATCAACTATTGCCGACCATATTCTGAAATCGCCTTCAGCCCTGTTATGGTTATCCATCCAGACAGGGTATAATTTATTATTTGCCAGTGTGAGTCCAATGTGGTCGCCCATTGTACCGTTGAATCCGCCCGATGTTGCGGGAGCAGGCTTGAACGAATGATCGCTGATTCTGTAATCTGTCCATGTATCCCCGCCATCGGTCGATCGTGAAAGATAAACATCTACAGTTGAGTCGCTGTTGTTTCTGCCGTCGTAATAAACAACATTGATCCCTCCCGTTGTATCAACTGCTACTATGGGATAAAACTGAACTTTACCGTTGTTCAAAGCATCCCGGTTGACTCTAATGCCTGTTGACCATGTCGCTCCGCCGTCTGTCGAACGGTGAAAAACCACGTCAGGATCGGAGCCTGCCGGCGGATGGTTTATCTCGGCGCTTACTATATATATCCACCCGTCCCTGGGACCGCCCGAATGGTCGACGTCAAAGTAAGGGTAACCATTTACTCTAATGCCATATGATTCAAATTGAGGCGTTTTAATTCCATTGACCGCAAAAGCCTGTTCGTTGACCGACCAGTTTACTCCGCCGTTAGTTGAAACAGCAAATCCGATATGATCTTCATTTGCAGGCGAATTTAAAATTGTCGCGGCCCATGTAACGTAAACATTCCCGTTTCTGTTAACTGCAATTTCGGCTCCCCATGATTGATGGCTTGGTAAAGAGGCATTAAGGTTTGCTGCCGCCGACCATGAAGTTCCGCCATTTGTTGTGTATGAAAATAAAATGTTGTTAGGTGTATTGGAATTCGTCCAGGCAAGGTAAGTCCTCCCATAATACGGGCTCGTCGGCTCGTTATCTGTTCCGGGGCTTCCTTTTTCCTGCGTGTTGCCGGCGATCAAAACGCTGCCCGACCATGTTGCGCCGTTGTCTGTCGATCTGTTTGAAAACATTCCGGCTGAAAAATTATTGCCCTGGTGAGTTAAGATGAAAATTCCGTTCTTATCAATAATAGGGCCCGGATCGCCAAGATTCACCGGTGTCCCCGGGTTCTGATCCGTACCTGTCCATGTTGTTCCGCCATTTGTGGATACATATACTCCTTCGCTGCTTTGCCCGCCTACGCTGGTATAAGCGCTGGCAAATAAAATTAACGGATTCGTAGGATGCCTGGTAATAATTGGTTCGATCTGTACATTGGAACCGGGGAAGATCTGGTAGTTAACATATTGTGAAAAAGCGCTGCTTATGAATAAGAAAAAAGCGGAAAACAGGGAAATACAATATTTCATCTTTTTTGGTTTTAACTTCTTGCAATTATATCATAATAATATGCAATTTTTATTTAAATTTCTACAAAATAAAAAAGGAAGGCGAATTGGTCTGCATCCATCACGCTCTTAACGTGATTCGGTCAATTTTCGCCTTCCACAAATGAAGAAGATATATATAATAATCAGTTCCTAACCATTCAAAAGCTCAATAACCCTGTTAACAAAATCGGGTATAACCGGAGTACAAACTCGGATTCTGGTCTTAGCAAATGAAACGCTAATATGCGCCTGAGACTGGCCAAAAATTTCTTTCACAAGACAGGTTGATCTCTTAAAAAAGAAAACCAAACCGATATCAGGAGCACTAGAAAGAAATTCAAGCTAAGAAACATGCAGCATCTGAGCTTACTCCAAAACATTTTGATAGAAGCCATGCGGGAGCCGGAAATTTAATTCCTTAAAAAGCCGACGTATGCAATTCCCAATAGAAGGGAGGAACCTCATATTAGAAATTCTTCAACGGAGCTTTTCAAATAGCAGTGCATTATGATGCATGCATATGTACGGGGAGGAACCTGTACGGTAGCCGCTTCAGAATGTAGCTATTGTGCAAAAACTTATTATCCCTGCACCCGCAATGACTAAAATTAAACTAACAACTGGATTGAATTTGTAAAGGCGGAGATCTTCCTTTCGGAAAATCGATTATGTCTGTATTGGTGGGATTGTAATCGTAAGTAATTAAAATTCCTAAAAAAGGAGGTTCTATTATTAGTATAGATGAAACGTCAATACTGAGAGTATTTATAGAATTTGTAAGAGTCGCAACAACCGAATCAATTTCATTTTTCTGAACTGCAAGGTCGCTGTCAAGGTCGACCCACATGACTACGAAAGTTACAAGAGCGACCAAAAGAAGAAGGTTAACCTGAAGCCCGTTTTCCTTCAAAATTTCGATAAATCTGGGATAGTATTTTTTAAATATAAGCTTCAATCAGAGAAATCTGGATTGGATAAAATTACTAAAAAATAATCAAAATTAAAACCTATAACCTAAATTCAGATTTACAAAATAATTCCGCGGCTCGCCCGGCTCATAGAATCTCGGGCTGGCGTTTATGTTTATGTATCCCACATATCTTCTGTTAAGGAAATTGTCCAGCGCCGCTGAAAATAAAATATTAAATTTATTTAATGTAATATTCGCGCCGACCATAGTGTTAGCGTAAAAATAATCGCCCGTGCTTTGGGTATTTGCGTCATCCACAAACATTTTGCTTACATAATCACAGTCAAATTGAAGGATGCCCGTTATGTTCTTCGTTATCTCTATTTCTTTCTCTAAGATAAAATTCGTCAGGTGCCTGGGCACTGCGGGGACAACATTATTTGTGTAATCCGCATCGATAGGGTTCCCAACCGGGTCATATGTTCTTGCAGCATAACTGTTGTACCGGAAGTGAGTATATGTATAATTAATTATCAGGTCCGTCTCTTCGAAAGGTTCAAACTTAAATCCGCACTCGACGCCTGTCCTGTTCGTTTGGGCGGCGTTCCTGTAGTATGTACTGTTTGATAAAGTGACGGGAATTATTTCATCGTTAATTCTCGTATTGAAGAACGTAACTTCAAAATAACCCTTCTTCATAAACTCGCTTCTCTTATTTTTATTAACAAAATTCCCCTTTATCCCAAATTCAAAGTTGCGCGATGTTTGCGGTTTAATATCCGGGTTAAGAGTGCTTACGCCGTTGTTTGAACTGTACGGATAATTCTCCAATTCGGTTGATGAAGGCGTATCAAACCCGAATCCGTAAGAAGTGTAAACCGATACAGTAGGGGTTATTTTATAGTTCAGCGCTCCCTTTGGAGTGAACCTGTCAAACTGCCTGTTTGAGGAACGAAGCCCGAACAACTCATCGGTTGTATTAAATAATACTTTATCATACCTGCCCGAAACAAGAAAATATAACTTCTGTTTCAGTATGTTTAGCTGGTTCTGAAAATACCCGCCAAGGTTGCCCTGCGTCTCTATTCTTTGCAGATTCAGCTCATCGCCTTTGGTTCCGTTAATATTATTGTATGTTGAAAGAGGGCCCGTTACATAAAAATAATCTATGCCGCAGGTAAATTCGTTTTCACGCTTTAAAACAGGCGCCTTGCTTACAAATCGAATCATTGAACCCAGCACATATTTCAGCTTTTTATTGTAAGAGCCAATATCTGTATATTCAAGGTCGTTAAGCGAGCCGAACCCGGTGTATTCAATTTCAAACTGATTATTTTTGCCGAATGTATTATCCAGCCTGACTCCAAGCCTTCCCTTGCTTGTAATTTTTTTCAGGTCATACGATACTGCGTAATTATATGCCTGTGAAGGATCCTGGTTCATCTGTTCCTGTGTGAGAGCCCCGGGCAATCTTACAAATGATTTAAGAAAGTTTCCCATCACGGTGAGCGAAGTCTTATTCCCAAGATATGCCTGGTAATAAGAATTAACCAGGTTTGAAAATTCGCCGCTGTGCTGGCGGAAACCCGTAATGTTTTTATAACTATACGATGTAAAGAACCTGTAATTCTTGTTGACCAGCCCAACCTTAATGCCGTTTTGGCGGAGATTATAATCTCCAACCTCGTTTGTGAGTTTTACAAAATTCTGATTGAAGCTGATATCGGAAAGGAAGTTCACAACTCCGCCCGGAGCGTTTGTGTAAAGCGATGACTGGTTCCCTTTTACAACTTCCACTCCGCCAAGCTATGTAAAATCTATTGCGTCTATCGCAGTTTCTCCGTCAGGGTCAGATTCAGGTATACCGTCCTGCAGAATTCTAATGCCTCTTACGCCTGCGTTTGAGCGCGTTCCAAAGCCTCTGATGGAAATCCTTACATCGCTTCCGAATCTTGTTTGCAGAAAAAGTCCAGGCACATCCTGCAGAACATCTTTAGCGTTCAGATCGCGGCCATATTCCATTTCTTTTTTATCTACCCGGAATACTGAATACGGAATGTCTATGATCTTCTTGAGGGTCCTGGTTCCGGTTATGACCAATTCCTGCGTTTCCACATTCATTGTATCATTTTCTTCTTTTTCTCTCTCTTTTTCATTTTCCTGGGAAAATACGGCAGGAGCACAAATTAACAAAACGCTAACTATAATAACATAAAACGTAAAACTTTTCATAGTGATCGAAATTTGTGTTTGTTATTTATCAGCGCAAAATTAATCATTTTTAAACCTAAATATAATGGAATTATTGGTAAGACAATTTGAACGGAATTTTAACGCTTGCAACAATATTTTGCCCGATATTGTTTCTAATATGATAATTTGAATGGAATTTTAACGCTTACTACAATATTTCTTCCCATGTTGTTACTAGTCCCATTCCCGCGGATGCGGGAATCTATTACAACAATGCAGTTAATATGATAATTTGAACGGGATTTTAACGCTCACCACAATATTCCTGCCCATGTTGTTTTTAGTCTTCATTCCCGCGGAAGCGGGAATCCAATACTGTCAACTAATTAATATGACAGCTTGAACGGAACTTTAACGCTTACAACAATATTCCTGCCCATATTGTTAGCGTCGAATTTATATCCCCCGTATGTTGCAGAGAGTATCTTTATTCTCGACATGAAATCGAGGTAAGTTTTATCC
>CAZMRG010000049.1:17246-21636 GCA_964568655.1 uncultured Ignavibacteriales bacterium
GTATGTTGCAGAGAGTATCTTTATTCTCGACATGAAATCGAGGTAAGTTTTATCCAGCAAATTATTGCAAGATATTGAAACGTTGATGAGCTGCTTTTCAAACCGGAGGTCAAATCCCAGATCAGCGTCCAACAGAACATATCCCGGCAGGGAAGTCTCGTTATCGCCGAGCCTGGTTTTCCTTAATGTAGAGTTTGTTGTAAGCTCAAAGTAAGGACTGTAGAAATGCTTGTAGCTCTTAAATTCAATATGCGCGCCAAGCGAAATTCTATCGGCCGGTATTAAAGGCAGGTAATGCCCGTCTGCGCGCGTAGCTATAACAGTTGAGTAATTTCCCCTGAAGCTTAGCCATCTGCTTGGCTTAAATACCAATTCAGCTTCTACCCCTTTCAGATTTGCATCTGACTGGTTAAACCTGAAAACCGGGTAACCTCTCAGAGTATCGGTAGTTTGTCCAAGGTAAATGAAATTATTTATTTTGTTATCGTAAACGGAAAAATTGCCTGAAAGAAATTCGCCGTCAATAACAAGCCCAACATCGCCTTCAACGCTCTGCTCGCTTTTAAAGTCATTGTTGCCTATCTCATATTGAAACGTTCCCTCATGCAGCCCGTTTGATGTTAGCTCGGCCAGGTTCGGCGCCCTGAACCCTGTTGAAAGGTCTGCCTTTACCATAATGTTCTTATTCAAACGATAAGTCGCGCCTGCGGAACCATTTATGGAATTATATGATAAGTTAAGCTGCGGAAAATAATCTATAGAATCTTTAACGCCAAACTCGTCTGTTTTCACTTTGAACATATCATATCTGAAACCAGCTTCGATGCCTAAATTGCCTTTCGAGTAATCCATCATAGCAGTTCCTGAATAAGACGAAACATTTGCATCAGGTATCAGCCTTCTGTCGCCGTAATTTCTGTTCGTTTGGGTGAATTCCTGGGTGCCGACTGTAAAATTCAGGCTTCTGTTCATTGTATATATCCATGCTGCATCTGCTGAGAAAGTATTCAGTATCATATCCAGGTTCCCGAACCTGAGGCTGTCAGGAAGGAATCTTTCGTCCGCTCCTTCAACTTCCTGCCGCTGGTTGTACGTATATCCAAGATTAAGTTTAAATCTTGATTTGCCCGCGAAAAAATTATTCTGAAAAACAGTGTTATGCACTTTCAGCACATGATGCGGCCCCCCGAAGCTTCTGTCAAACCTTGTCTCGGTTGTCTTCATCAGTTCGTTCTGGAACTCTCTTCCTTCAAGTATTCCGTAAGTGTAGCTGGTGTAACTGTAATCAAGCTGGCCAACCCAGATCCCTTTGTTATAGCCGCCGCTTGTTTTTATTGTATACCCGCCGAATCTGGTTTCGGGGATCTTTATCCCGTTGCCGTCAAGATAATCTGCGTGCGTTTCTCCGCCAAAGCGAACCAGCCAGTTGAAGTTCTTTTCCGCTCCCTTTAATCCAACGTCGGCAAGCAGTCCCAGCGTATTAGAAAACGTCTTCAGGTTTATATCTGCCGCATTGGTTCCCACGGGAGCCGGATGTTCGTCTGTAATGCTTACAACTCCGCCAATAGCCTCCGGTCCGAACAATAGACTGCGGGGGCCTTTTATGACTTCAATATTATCAATGCCGTCGCTGCTGAGCACAAGCCCGTGTTCATCCTGCCACTGCTGGTTATCAAAGCGTATTCCGTTAATCATTATCCCTATCCTGTCGCCGTATAACCCGCGGATAACGGGTTTGGAAATACCCGTGCCTGTTGATAGCTGCCATACCCCGGGAATTCTTGTAAGCGCTTCGGATACGTTCATCGCACCCTCGCGCTGCAGGTCTTTAGCCTTTATTTTTTCTGACTGGTATGGTTTTACTACTGAGCTATCAGTTACCAGTATCTCTTCGGTCGAGAGTTCGGTTGGAACCAGCTTAACTTCGATCGGTTCCGACGTTTTATTTATTTCGATATTGAGAGTGTAAGTTTTATATCCAATTAAAGAAAATTGAAACTGAAAATAACCTTCCGGTAACCCTGAAAACTCAAAATCTCCGTTTGGGCCGGTGGTAACAACTTTTTTCAGGTCGCTTATGTAAATGGTTACATCGGGAAGAGTTTCATCGGTAACGGAATTTGTAACAAAACCTGTCAGCTTATTTTGTGCAAATGAAACATTACATGAAAGCGCAAGGATTAAAATACAGATTGTATGTATTTTCATTTTTTATATGCTGACTTTACTTTTGTGTTGAATAAATAAGATTTCCTCCTCCTCACCCTGCAGGGCAGGGAGAGGAAGAGGAATTCAAAATTGAAGAAAATTACTTTTTCATTGTCGGTTTAGGAGCTCCAAAATAAAATGAAACGCCTACATATGCCTGAAGGTAGCCAATGCTTCTTGCCGCAACTGAAACGCCGCCTTCGGTATGAGCTTTATCGCCAAGGTCAATTTCGTTTGCCGCTACTTCTGTTGAATCATCGGCGCCTACGCCAATCAGGTTAACTAAGTGATATTTTACGCCTATTACCGCTCCTACCATTTTGCTCAGCTTGAAATCGACGCCGCCGCCGAACTGAATGCCGACTCGGGTTTCAGATTTCATACTGGTTCTCGGGTATGCATCAATAACAGGGTCAGTAGCAAAAGAACCGCTGAAAAAGCTTGTTGTTATATCCAATCCTAAGAACGGATTTACTTTCTTTGTCGGCTGGAATGCCCATTCACCGCCAAGTGATAATGCAAGAATGTTCATTTTTGTCGTCAATGTTATATTGCCTGCATCAGGATCAGCTATGGTTCCGGTTTGTTTAAACATATTATATGAGCCCCCGAACACTACTCTGAAATTTCCTTTTTTCCCTATAGCCAGTTTGCCGTCTAAGCCAAAGTTGAAACCGCTTTTATTTTTGTACGGCCAGTTATCATCGGCTGTGTCAGATGCAACGATTGTGCTGCTGAAATCCTGCATAGGAAGCGTATATCCGCCTGTAACATGTAAAGTAAATTTTGGCTGTGAATAAACATTTGAATTTATTAAGAGAACTACTGCAGATATTAATAGTATTATATGATATTTTTTCATTGTCCTGTAATATAATTTAATGTTATAAAAATTATATGAGCTCCAGCGCCAAATATGCGCTAAGCAAAGTTTATTTTACTTATGATTTATTGAAAACTGAGATCAGGCTGCCAGCGGAGGAGCTCTTCCTTCGGGAAGAGTTACGACGTCATTATCTGATTTTAAGAAAGTTATAAGAGGAAAAAGCCCCACTAGCGGAGGCTTAATAATTGAATTATCAAGAACGTCAAGATGAAGAGTGTTTATAGATTTATCAAGGGTCGCGACAATTTGGGTAATCTCGTCTTTCTGGACTGAAAGCTCAGTATCCAGGTCGATTGTTATAACAATAAACGTCAAAAGCCCAAGCAGTAACAATATATTTACCGAAAGGCTGTTACCTTCCAATACTGGAATTAGAAACCGTGAAATTTTGATCTTGTTATTGTAGTGTTCTATTTGGTCCAATAAATCTCTATTTAACAGTTAGTCCCATAAATTTCCCGGTTTATTCATAACAAAGAAGAAATTCTACGCTAATCAACTATTATAAAGATAATAAAAATTCTATATTATTATAAGGGAATTATTTGAATAAACTTAATATTAATGTAGGTAAAAACAGAGTGCTGAATTCCGCTCTAATTCGATTAAAATGTTACTCTAACATTTTCGTTAAAATATTGGCGCTAAATAAATTTATTGTATATTTGAAAAATTCAATAATAGATCTTTATTTTCGCAAAAAACTGAAAAGAAATTTTGTATCTGATTTTTTAAAGGAAAACGGTTTAGGCGTCAATCTGCTTCTTTTATTAGGATTTGTATTATTAGTTATAGTTACAGTTGACCTTAACACTGACCTTTCAGTCGAAAAAAAAGAGATAGAATGCGTTTTCTGCACAATCACACCCAACATTCCTCACCTTGATTTAAATCTTCAAAGAGTTAAAGATTTTGTAGTTCCTTGTGTTGGTATCATACTAATGGAAGATGATACTATAACAAACAGGATATGTTATAGTCCTGATTTCGGTCGGGCGCCTCCCCGTTCAGCCTGAATATCAGCTTTATTTTATAAACATATTCTATAAATTACTAAAGGAGATTTATAATGAAGATCTTAGCGATATTCATTGCAATCCATTTATTACTTATACAGAGCGTATTCTCTCAAAAGTTAAAAGAGGATACCATGCATTATGATTTGCCGACAGAAATATTAATTACGGCGCCAAGGCTCAATTTGCAATTAAGAGAAAATCCGGTCGCAACAAGCGTAGTAACTTTCAATAATATGGAAAATACTATGCCGAAAACTATAAGCGTCGATGAAGCTCT